>DASPQU010000182.1:0-12200 GCA_035624805.1 Binataceae bacterium (SeqCode)
GCGAGTTTTCTCCCACGCGCACGTTTCACGGTCACGCCGGCGAGCGCAAGGGCGAGGTGAAGGGCGCGGCTGCGCCGGCCGCTCCGACGGGTCCGGCTCCGGCGGCGGCGCCGGCTGCAAAACCGGCTGCGGCGCCGAAAGCGTAGTTGACGACGATGGAAGCAAAAGCGCACAGCCGCTATATCCGGATTTCACCGCAGAAGCTTCGGCTTATCTGCGAGCTCGTCGCAGGCAAGAAGGTCGATCTCGCGCTCTCGATCCTGGAGTTCACGCCCAAGAAGGGAGCGCGCTACGTCCATAAGACTCTTATGTCGGCGGTCGCCAACGCGCGCGATCAACAGAACGTCGACGAGGACAGGCTTTACGTCAAGCGCGCCATCGCCAACGCCGGTCCGACCTGGAAGCGCTCGCTGCCGCGCGCTCATATGCATGCGACGCCGATTCTCAAGCGCACCAGTCATCTGACCGTGATCGTCGACGAGTTGGCGTCGTAAAGGGGTTTCGCATGGGCCAGAAATCACATCCGCGCGGCTTGCGCCTCGGCATCATCGAAACGTGGGATTCGAGGTGGTTTTCCACGCACGACTACACCGCGCTGCTCCATGAAGACCTGAAGCTGCGCGATTTCATAAAGAAGCGGCTTTACCATGCCGGAATCTCGCGCATCGAGATCGAACGTATGGCCAACAAGGCCAAGATCAATATTCATACGGCGCGTCCCGGAATCGTGATCGGTAAGAAAGGCGCTGAGATCGAAAAGCTCAAGGCGGAAATCGCCAAGATGATGAAGGGCAAGGACGTCTTCATCAATATTCACGAAGTACGCCGCCCCGACCTAGACCCGCAGCTCGTCGCCGAGAATATCGCGCTTCAGCTCGAGCGTCGCGTCGCGTTTCGCCGCGCGATGAAGGAAGCCGTCACGCGGGCGATGCGCATGGGCGCGCAGGGCGTGAAGGTCCAGGTTTCGGGACGTCTGGGCGGAGCGGAAATCGCGCGTCGCGAATGGTATCGCGAGGGGCGGGTTCCTCTTCAGACGCTTCGCGCAGACGTGGCTTACGGCCTCGCCGAGGCGAAAACGACCTACGGCGTCATCGGGGTCAAGTCGTGGATCTTCCGCGGCGAGATTCTGACGCGACGCGAAGAAGACATAAAACGTTCAGGCGCTTCGGCGCAGGCCTGAGCGTGTTGGTGAATTAGCGATGCTTTCTCCAAAACGGGTCAAATACCGCAAGATTCAAAAGGGACGCGTTCGCGGCGCGGAATCGCGCGGGCTGGAACTGGCCTTCGGCGATTTCGGGCTCAAAGCCGTCGAGACGGCGCGAGTCGATACTCGCGCGCTCGAAGCCGCGCGTATCGCACTCACCCGCTATATCAAGCGCGGCGGTCGCGTATGGATTCGCGTGTTCCCCGACAAGCCGTTTACCAAGAAGCCTGCTGAAACCCGCATGGGCAAGGGCAAGGGCTCTCCCGAAGGATGGGTCGCGCCGGTGCGTCCGGGGCGAATCCTGTTTGAGATGGAAGGCGTCGATCGGGCGACCGCGATTGAGGCGATGCGGCTTGCGGCTCACAAGCTTCCGATCAAAACGATCGTAGTCGCACGCGAGGAGGGCGCCCTTGGAGCTTAGCGAACTCAGGCAGATGGCGGCGGGCGATCTTCGTGTGAAGGAGCGCGAGGCGCGCGAAGAGCTGTTTCGGCTGCGGCTCAAGCTGCGCACGAATCAGCTCGACAATCCCGCAAACTTTCGCAAGGCGCGCAAGGAACTGGCACGCCTGCTGACGATAATCCGCGAGAAGGAGTCCGCCGGGAAGGCGTCGGGCAATGCGTGAACGAATAAAAAAGCGCGAAGGCGTGGTGGTATCCGCCAAGGCCGCGAAAACAGTCCTGGTTCAGGTCGACCGCCTGGTGCAGCATCCCCTATACGGCAAGCGGGTTCATCAGCGCCGCAAGTTCATGGCGCACGACGAAAAGGGCGAATGCCGCGAGGGCGATCGCGTGACGATTATCGAGTCGCGACCGCTGTCGAAGAACAAAAGGTGGCGCGTCAGCCAGGTAATCGCGAAGGCGGCGGGCTGAAAACGGCGGCGGAGATGATGCGATGATCCAGATGAGAACCATCCTCGACGTGGCCGACAATTCCGGCGCGCGCAAAGTCCAGTGCATCAAGGTGCTCGGCGGCTCGCGTCGGCGCTATGCGACGGTCGGCGACGTGATCGTGGTTGCCGTCAAAGAGGCGATCCCCAACGCCAAAGTGAAAAAGGGCGACGTGTCGCGCGCGGTTATCGTGCGCACGCACAAGGAGATCAGCCGCAACGACGGATCGTATATCCGGTTCGACGGAAACTCGGCCGTGTTGCTCGACAAGGATCACGAGCCGATCGGCACGCGTATTTTCGGACCGGTCGCGCGCGAGCTGCGCGCCAAGAAATTTCTGAAAATCATCTCGCTTGCGCCCGAGGTGCTCTGAGCGACGGAACGATGGCGATGGTCAGGTACAAGATCAAGAAAAACGACACGGTCATGGTTATCAAGGGCCGTGATCGCGGAAAGACCGGCAAGGTGCTGCGCGTGCTGCCCGACGAGGGCCGCCTCGTGGTCGAGCGGCTCAACGTGGTGAAGCGCCATTCCAAGCCGCGCGGCGCGACGAGCCCGGGCGGAATCGTTGAGAAGGAAGCTCCGCTCAGGATCGAAAACGTGATGATCTTCTGCGATCGATGCAACGCCCCCGTGCGTGCGGGATGGAAGATCAATCCCGACGGCGCGCGGAATCGATTGTGCCGGCGATGCGGCGAAACGCTGGGGAATGACTGATGGCCGATAAAACGGAAGGCAAAGAGCCGAAGAAGCGTCCCGAAAAGGGCGACAAGCCGGCGGGTAAGGCGCCCAAAGGCCCAAAAGGCGAGCGCGCTCAGGCGGCGGCTGCGCCCGAAGAGCCTGCCGCGCCCGAGCCGAAGGTTCCCGCGCGTCTCAGGATCAAGTTCGAAGAGGAAATCGGACCTGCCCTGATGCGCGAGCTTAAGATCGAGAACCGGATGCGGATGCCGCGGCTTAAGAAGATTGTCGTCAACATGAGCCTCGGTGAGGCGCGCGACAACGTTAAAGTTCTCGAGACTGCGGTCGAGGAAATCGCACAGATCACCGGGCAGAAGCCGGTGATGACCAAAGCGCGCAAGGCGATATCGAATTTCAAACTGCGCGAGGGGATGCCGATCGGTGCGATGGTGACACTGCGTCGCGAACGGATGTGGGAGTTCTTCGATCGCCTCGTCAACGTTGCGCTGCCGCGCGTGCGCGACTTCCGCGGCGTCAGCGACAAGGCGTTCGACGGACGCGGAAATTACTCGTTGGGAATCCGGGAGCACACGATCTTCCCCGAGTTGAATCTCGACAAGGTCGACAAGGTCAAAGGTCTCACGATTACGATAACAACCTCCGCGCGCAGCGATTTCGAAGGGATGACGCTGCTGCGATCGCTCGGGATGCCGTTTAGATCGGCGAGCGGCGAGCGCTTGCAGGCGGCTTAAGGAAAACAGGACCAGCTCATGGCCAAGAAATGCCTCAGAATCAAGGCGACGCGCCCACCGAAGTTCAAGGTGCGGCAGCATAACCGATGCCCGCTGTGCGGGCGCTCGCGCGGATTCTTCCGGCGCTTCAAGATGTGCCGGCTGTGCCTGCGCAAGCTCGGCTTGCGCGGTCATCTTCCCGGCGTGATCAAAGCCAGCTGGTAGGAGCATACTGGTAAGACTGATGTCGAACACCGATCCGATCGCCGAACTTCTTACTCGAATTCGCAACGCCGCCCACGCGCGCCATCGCGAACTCCAACTGCCGCATTCGCGTCTGCGCGAAGCTATCTGCCGCGTGCTGGTCGCCGAGGGATTTCTGGAATCCGCTTCCGTTGCGGGCGAGGGAATCGCCAGGCAGATCGCGATTCGCGTCCGCTATTCGGGCAACAACGAACCCGTGATGCAGGGTATCGAGCGGGTGAGCCGGCCGAGTATGCGTCGCTACTCGGGCGCCGACGAGGTCGGAAAGATCTCGCGCGGGCTGGGAATCGAAGTCGTTACCACGCCGTTGGGCGTGATGACGGGACGCGAGGCGCGGCGCAAGAAGGTCGGCGGCGAAGTTCTTTTGAGGGTTTGGTAAAGAGGCGCTGCGATGTCGCGAATAGGAAGATTGCCGATCGCGCTCGAAAAAGGCGTCAAAGCGACGCTGGCCGATCGCGTGATCAAAGTTGAAGGCCCCAAGGGCAAACTGGAACTGACGATTCCGGCCGGTTTTAATGTCGAAATTGCGGACGGGAAGATGCAGGTGAAGCGTCCGGGCGATTCGCAGGACGAGCGCGCGAAGCACGGGCTCATCCGCAAGCTGGTCGCCAACATGGCCCAGGGCGTGTCGAAGGGATTTACGCGGGTGCTCGAGATCAGCGGCGTCGGCTATCGCGCCGAGGTCAAGGGGAACTTGATCAACTTCACGCTCGGATACTCGCATCCGATTGTTTATCAGCTTCCGCCGGGAGTCACAGCCAAGGTCGAGCGCCAAGTGACAATTACGCTGGAAGGCGCGGATCGGCAGCTTCTCGGAACAGTCGCGTCGCAGATTCGCGAGTTGCGTCCGCCCGAGCCCTACAAGGGCAAGGGCATCAAGTACGCTGAAGAGAAAATCCGCCGCAAGGCAGGCAAGGCGGCTGCCAGTTCTTCGGCCGGTTAAGGCAGGGATTCACGATGGCTTTGAGTCGAGCAGACAAACGCGATACGCGCCGCGCGCGCGTGCGCCGCAGGGTCAAGGGCAGCAACGAGCGCCCGCGCTTGAGCGTTTATCGATCGCTTCATCATATCTACGCCCAGGTGATCTCCGACGAGAACGGCGCGACGCTGATATCGGTGTCGACCCAAACGCCCGGCGTGCGCGACGGGCTCAAGAGCAAGCGCAATCTCGACGCGGCCAAATCGATCGGCAAGGCGATCGCCGAAAAATGCCTGCAGAGCGGAATTAAGAGCGTTGTCTTCGATCGTAACGGGTTCCTGTATCACGGACGGCTCAAGGCGCTCGCCGAAGCCGCCCGCGAAGCCGGACTGCAGATGTGAGGGCTTACAGGTGATCAAAGTAGCGCAACGAATCGATCCCCAGGGACTCGAAATCAAGGAAAAAGTCGTCCACATCAACCGCGTGGCCAAGGTCGTCAAGGGCGGACGCCGCTTCAGCTTCTCGGCCCTGGTAGTCGCGGGCGACGGAAACGGTTTGGTCGGATTCGGACTCGGCAAGGCCAACGAAGTGCCCGAAGCGATTCGCAAGGGCGTCGAGCGCGCCAAGAAGAGCCTCGTGCGCGTGCCGATGCGTGAGGGGACCATCCCGCACGAAGTGCTCGGACATTTCGGCGCCGGCAAGGTGATCCTCAAGCCGGCCAGCGAAGGAACCGGAGTTATCGCGGCGGGTGGCGTTCGCGCGGTCGTCGAGCTTGCCGGAATCCGCAACATTCTGACCAAGCGGCTCGGCTCGTCGAATCCTCACAACCTGGTGAAGGCGACGATCGAGGCATTGTCGCAACTGAGGACTTTTGCGGAAATCAGCGAACGTCGCGGGCGCGGGTCCGAACCGCAGGCTGCCTGACGATCGCACCGGTAAGATCTCATGGCTGATACTATTCGTGTGAAACTGGTTCGCAGCCCGATCGGAACCACCCAGCGCGTGCGCGATACCGTGCGCGGGCTGGGGCTGACCCGCGTCGGCAGCGAGCGCGAGCTTAAGAAGAGTCCCGAAGTAGAAGGGATGGTCCGCCGGATTCCCCATCTGGTCGTGATCAAGGAACGGTAGGACGCGATGAAACTCGGAGAACTCAGGCCGTCGCCGGGATCGACCCGCAAGCGTACGCGTCTCGGCCGTGGTATTGGTTCCGGACTCGGGAAAACCTCAGGCCGTGGTCATAAGGGCAAGGGATCGCGTACCGGAGGCAACACCCCGCCCGGATACGAAGGCGGCCAGATGCCCCTTCAGCGGCGGGTTCCCAAACGGGGCTTCCGTCGGCTGCAGAAGTCGCAGGACGAGCGCGAGCGGCTGGTCGTGGTTAACTTGAAGGACATCGCCAGGGCGTACAGCGAGGGCGGTGTCGTCGATTCAGCATCGTTGGTCGAGCGCGGATTGGCGGCGCCCGGCATGAAGATCAAGATTCTGGGAGATGGCGAGCTATCGTTCAAACTCACAGTGCGTGCCGACGCCTTTTCTGCAAGCGCACGCGAGAAGATCGAAAAAGCCGGAGGAACTGCTGAGACCGCCGCACAGGCAACCAAGGAATAAATGCTTGATGGCTTTTCAAATGCGTCTCGCATCCCGGAGCTGCGCCGCCGCCTAGTCTTCACGGCGCTGATGCTGGCGGTCTATCGGATCGGCGTCGCGGTGCCGACGCCGGGGATCGACGGCCAGGCGCTGGCCTCGTTTTTCGATGCGGCTGCGGGAACCCTCTTCGGATGGGTTAATCTGTTTTCCGGCGGAGCGCTGGAGCGATTTTCGGTCTTCGCGCTCGGCATCATGCCCTATATCTCGGTCTCGATTATCCTCGACTTGCTCAAGGTCGCGTCGCCTTACCTGGATGAACTCTACAAGGAAGGCGAGGCCGGAAGGCGCAAGATAACGCAGTACACGCGCTACGGCACGGTAGGCTTGGCGATAGTCCAGGGGTTCATGATCGCCGTGTCTCTTGAAAAAATTCAGGCGCCCGGCGGGGGCGGCGTCGTTTACGCTCCGGGATGGAGCTTCCGCGTCATGACGGTTATGACCGTTACAGCCGGTTCGATTTTCGTCATGTGGCTCGGCGAGCAAATCACCGAGCGCGGGATTGGCAACGGGATTTCGCTGATCATCATGGCGGGAATCGTCGCTCGATTGCCCGGCGCAGTAAGCACGACCGCGCAGTTCCTGCGCGAAGGTGAGATGAGCATCTTCCTGCTCATCTTCATCGTGGTGCTCGCCGCACTCGTGACCGGCGGTATCGTTTACATGGAGACCGCGCAGCGTCGAATTCCGGTGCAATACGCGCGAAGGGTGGTCGGAAGGCGCGTGTACGGCGGGCAGAGTTCGCATCTGCCGCTGAAGGTGAATACGTCAGGCGTCATACCGCCAATCTTTGCGTCCTCGATTCTTGTCTTTCCGGCAACGCTGGCGACTTTCATTCCGGCACTCAAGGATTACGCCAGCTATCTGACTCCGGGCGGCGCGTTTTACGATCTTGTGTACGTCGCGCTTATTATTTTCTTCTGTTATTTCTACACCGCGGTTACGTTCAACCCCGTCGATTTGGCTGATAACCTGAAAAAGTACGGCGGATTCATCCCTGGGATACGGCCGGGCCGCTACACTGCGGAATACATCGATCGCGTGCTGTCGCGAATCACGCTGGGCGGGGCGATCTACGTCAGTGCGGTATGTATCCTGCCGACGATCCTGATCCAGCGTTTCAACGTTCCGTTCTATTTCGGGGGCACTGCGCTTCTGATCGTTGTCGGCGTTGCGTTGGATACGGTTGCCCAAATCGAGACGCATCTGCTCACGCGCAACTACGAAGGTTTCATGCGCCGGGGCAGGATCAAGTCACGGAGGACGAGTTAACGTCGTGCGGCTTGTGCTGCTTGGCCCACCGGGTGCGGGCAAGGGTACGCAGGCGAGAATGCTTGAGGATCAGCTTCACGCGCCGCAGATCGCCAGCGGCGATTTGCTTCGCGCGGCGGTGCGCGACAAGTCTCCGATCGGATTGCAGGCCCGGGCCTTTATGGATCGCGGGCAGCTTGTACCGGATGAAGTGGTTCTGAAATTGATCGAAGAGAGGCTCGACAACGCCAATGCCGATGGCGGATTCATCCTTGACGGATTTCCGCGCAGTGTCGCACAGGCGCAGGCGTTGACGACGATGCTGACAAAGCGTTCGTCGAAGCTCGATGTAGTGGTAGCGCTGGCGGTGCCCGACGAGGAGATCGTCAAGCGGATTTCAGGCCGTCGGACATGCCGGAACTGCGGTGCGATGTTCCATACGATTTTCGATCCGCCGCGCAACGCGAACGTTTGCAATGCGTGCAACGGTGAACTTTATCAGCGAGAGGACGACGCCGAAGACACGGTCAGGATGCGGCTCGAAGTCTACAATGCAGCGACGCGTCCGCTTCTCGACCATTATCGCGCGCTCGGTTTGCTGGCCGAGGTCAGCGGTATCGGGCGGCCCGAGGAAATTTCGGCAAGAATTCTTGCGGCTCTCAACGGAGCCGGAAAATCGCACTGATACGACGCGATGATTCTAATTAAAAGCCCGCAAGAGCTTGCGACGATGCGTATTGCGTCGCGAATCGTGGCCGAAATCCTCGAGGAAGTCGCCGCGATCGTGCGCCCGGGAATCACCACCGGCGAGCTCGACGCGATGGCGGAGAGGCTCACCCTTGAAAAGGGTGCGCGGCCGGCATTCAAGGGCTACGCGCCGGGCGGGGTCCCGTATCCGAAGACGCTTTGCGTTTCGGTCAACGAGGAAATCGTCCACGGGATACCGTCAGGCCGCAAGCTCAAGGCCGGCGATATCGTAGGATTGGATTTCGGCGTCGTTTACGAGGGGTTTTACGGGGACGCGGCCCGGACCGTCGCCGTCGGCAAGGTAGAAGAACGGGCCGAGCGTCTGATGCGCACGACGCGCGAGGCGCTCTATTGCGCGATCGAGCAATGTCGAGCCGGTAATCGCATCGGTGACATAGCCCGCGCGGTCCAAACGCACGCCGAAGAGGCGGGGTATTCGGTGGTCGAGGAGTTCGCCGGCCACGGAATCGGGCGCCGCTTGCATGAGGAGCCCCAGGTTCCCAACTATTTTCGGCGTGGGATGCCTAATCCGCGGCTTGAAGAAGGGATGGTCCTGGCGATCGAACCGATGGTAAATGAGGGTACCGCCCGCTTGAAAATACTTAATGACGGGTGGACTGCGGTCACGGCAGACGGTAAACTATCTGCCCATTTTGAACATTCCGTTGCGATCACCCGAAACGGTCCAGAAATCCTGACCGAGCTGGCTCATCAGGCTTAACGCGCGGGGCAACTATGTCCAAGGGCGACGCAATAGAAGTTCAAGGTGCAGTTCTCGAGGCGCTGCCGAACGCGATGTTCCGCGTCCAGTTGGACAACGGACATAGGGTGCTGGCGCATATCTCGGGCAAGATGCGGATGCATTATATCAAGATTCTTCCGGGTGACAGAGTCACGGTGGAACTTTCGCCGTATGACCTAAGCCGCGGAAGAATCACTTATCGGATGCGCTGACGAGCGTATTGGACGCCAAGAGCGATGAAAGTTAGAGCCTCTGTAAAGAAGATTTGCAAAAACTGCAAAGTGGTGCGGCGACAGGGTGTCGTGCGGATACTCTGCTCGAATCCGCGTCACAAGCAGCGCCAGGGTTAGGATCAAGGAGCGAGTGCGATGGCGCGTATAGCCGGGGTCGAGCTCCCCAGAAACAAACGGATCGAAATTGCGCTGACCTACGTCTACGGAATCGGACGCTCATCGGCGCTTAAAATCCTCAACGAGGCGAAGGTCGATCCCGCGAAGAAGAGCGACGATATCAGCGCCGACGAGCAGGTGCGTATCCGTAACGTTCTCGACGCCGGTTTCAAGGTCGAGGGCGATCTCCGCCGCGATGTTCAGCAGAGCATCAAGCGTCTGATGGATCTCGGATGTTACCGCGGACTGCGCCATCGCAAAGGCCTCCCGGTTCGCGGCCAGCGCACGCATACGAATGCGCGCACCCGCAAGGGACCGCGCAAGGTCGTCGCCGGCAAGAAGATGGCGCCGCCCAAGGGCTGAGCCGCTCGGGTTCATAGATCGCGCAAAGTAATCGAAAGCATCGATAGAGCAGATGGCAGACGAAGCAAAAGAAACCAAAGAGGCTCCCAAAGCCAAGGCCCCGCAAGGCGAGAAGGCCCCCGCAGCTCCTGCGGGCGCGCCTGCCGCGGCGGGCGCAGCCGCGGCGGCGGCCCCTCGTCGTCGGCGCGTCAAGCGCGTCGTGACCGAGGGCGTCGCGCATATCCACGCGACGTTCAACAACACGATCGTGACGATCACCGATCAGCAGGGACTCGTGGTCGCATGGTCGAGCGCGGGATCGGTCGGCTTCAAGGGATCGCGCAAAGGGACGCCGTTCGCAGCGCAGATGGCGGCGGAAGCATGCGCGCGCAAGGCGGCAGACGTCGGGATGCGCTCGGTTATCGCATACGTTAAGGGGCCCGGCGGCGGACGCGAATCGGCAGTGCGTGCGCTTCAAGCTGCGGGTCTCAATGTTTCGTCGATCAAAGACGTTACACCGATTCCACATAACGGATGCCGTCCGCCGAAGCGGCGGCGCGTCTGACTCGGGCAAGAGGTAGAAAGTGGCCAGGAATCTTGGTCCGGTATGCCGGTTGTGCCGGCGCGAGGGACTGAAGCTCTTCTTAAAGGGAGAGCGATGCTACACGGACAAGTGTGCGATCGAGCGGCGCAATTATCCGCCCGGTGCGCACGGACAGGCGCGTACGCGCTTTTCCGAGTATTCGATCCGCCTGCGTGAAAAGCAGAAGGTCAAGCGCATCTATCGGCTGCTCGAAAAGCAGTTCGCGCGCTACTTCGAACTTGCGGAGCGGATGCCGGGAATTACGGGCGAGAACCTGCTGGTTCTGCTGGAGCGCCGGCTCGACAATGTGATTTACCGACTCGGATTCGCCAGCTCAATCTCCCAGGCGCGCCAACTGGTGCGTCATGGTCATTTCGAAGTCGACGGCAGGAAAGTCAGCATCCCGTCCTATCTGGTCGAAACCGGGCAGGTCGTGAGCGTTACCGAGAAGAGCCGTCAGAAAAAAACCATCCAGGAGGCGATGGAATTGTCGCAGCGCCGTGGCATGCCGCCATGGATAGCCCTCGAACGCGAACAGTTCCGCGGTTCGATGCGCACGTATCCGGCGCGCGCGGACCTGACGATGCCGATCAGCGAAAAGCTAATCGTTGAGCATTATTCGAGATAGCAAAGCGACGCGCGACTTTAGCCCGTGCGGTGACGGGCTCGAATTTCCATCCGTCAAGAGACAACTATGCAGAATGATTGGCGCGACCTGATCAAACCCAAAGCGGTCGAGTTCGACGAAAAAGAACTCACCCCAACTTACGGCCGTTTCTTTGCCGAACCGCTCGAACGAGGTTACGGTACGACGGTCGGCAATGCGCTGCGCCGTATCCTCTTATCCTCGCTGCCGGGCTACGCGATAACGGCGGTCAGGATTAAGGGTGTCCTCCACGAATTCTCGACGCTTCCCGGAGTGAAGGAGGACATCACCGATATCGTTCTCAACTTGAAGGAAGTGCGGCTGCGCCTGCACGAGGGCGACCATCTGACGGCGACGCTCAAGGCCAAGGGGGAAGGATTCGTCACCGCGCGCGATATCAGCGGCGGCCCCAGTCTCGAGATTCTGACGCCCGATCAACATATAGCGACGCTCGACAAAAGCGCCGACCTGGATATCGAAATCGTCATCCGGCGCGGTCGCGGATACGTTCCTGCCGAGCGCACCGGCGAAGAAGAGCCGATCGGAACGATTAGGCTCGATGCGGTCTTTTCTCCGATTCGCAAGGTGAATTTCACGGTCACCAATGCGCGCGTCGGTCAGCGCACCGACTACGATCGACTGGTGCTGGAGATCTTCACCGATGGGTCGATCTCGCCGCGCGACGCTCTGACCTATGCTGCTCGCGTGGCGCGCGATCAGATGACGATTTTCGCGGGCGTCGAGGAAGAGGCCGAGCGTCCACCGGCAGCGGAAGCCGCCGGCGAGGCGCGTCCCGCCGTCAACGAGATGCTGTATCGGCCGGTCGAGGGGCTGCCGATCTCCGTGCGGGCCTTCAACGGACTCCAGAACGCCGACATCAAGTATATCGGCGAGCTGGTCCAGCGCACCGAGCAGGACATGCTCAAAATCAAGAATTTCGGGCGCAAGTCGCTCAACGAAATCAAGGAAGTGCTCGCCGACATGGGATTGTCGCTCGGGATGCGCCTGGAGAATCTGCCTGCGCGCAGCGAACTCGATCGCATGTGGGAGGAGCAGGAGCGTCGCGAATCGGCCTGAGCGCCGGTTGCTGATTTAGGATTCGGAGTTTAGCGTAATGCGTCATCTTAATCGGGGCCGCAAACTCAACCGTACGTCGGCTCATCGCAAGGCCC
>DASPQU010000183.1:0-3168 GCA_035624805.1 Binataceae bacterium (SeqCode)
CGACGCTGAACTCGTCGCCGAACTTTCGCCCTACGTGAGCGAAATCTACTGCGGACAGGATGAGAACCCGCCGGCGCTCGCGCGCCAGTTCCCGCGACAGGACATCAACAAAGGAACCCACTCGCCGATCGTCGCGAGGCATGGCGCCGCGCGTGATCATTTCATGAAACGAGGTGACCAGGATCGGCGCGATCGAAAAATCATGACCTTCCAGCGCCCACTTGAGGAACAGCGCCTGAAACTCGATGGAATGCTCGTTGCGATGGAGTAGCTCGTCGGCAAACAGATCGCCGCCGCGATATGCTCCGGCGACGCGTCCCAGGAATTCGCGGTCCGTTCGGGCCGGACCGAACGGCGTCGCGTAATCCTTGCGCGTCGCGCTGAACAGCTCCGGTCCTGCGCCGTAATGCGAAGTGCCAAGGATGATCACGAGCTCGGGCGGCTGATGAGCCCGCAGTTCCGCGTAAGCGTGCGCGTATGCCGCAGCGCCGCGGCGCGGATCGATATGGGGCGCGATCAATCCCGCCAGGCTTTTCCCGTTCTTCTCCGGCTGCGTAGTTCCCGGGCCTTCAGGGGATGCGAAAAAGCTTTCGATCTCCTGTCGGGCGAGCGCCGCCTCGGGCGCGTAGCACAATCCGGCATGAATCGCGGGACGATCGGCGCGACGCAGGAATTCTTCGCGTATCTCCGACGAGCGCCGTTTGAACGCGGGCGAATCGAGATAATAAGCGTGATCGAGCGCCTCGATAAGTTCGGTCAGTCTTTCCTGCGGAAGGCGTTCGCCGAATCGTTTCACAAACGCATTCTGCAGATCGTGCAGATCGTTGGTCCCGTCGAACAGAGTCACCAGAAAATACGCGCCCATGCCGATCGCAATGGGATCGGGCGCAAGCCCGGTCGGATCGCGCAGACAGATCACGGTCTCGTCGTTCTGAGATATCGGAAACGCCTCAACCGGACGGATTCTGGGTTTTTCAATCATTCGATGTTCGCGCCGTTGCGCGCCGGCGTGCGACGAGATTCGGCCGGCGCGATCGCGCCTAAGGATGCTAAGTGCTTTGCCGCGCGCCATCAAGGCGGTCCCGCCGGATGCGAACTGACGTTGTATCCGGCGAAATACTTCTGCAATGCTGCTTGTTCGGACCCTATGGCGGACAAGCATCACACTCGCACGTATCGGGCGCTGCGCGGATCCAAGCGATCGAAAACGCGCTGCAAAGGCGCCGCCCGCTATCGCGTCGCGCGCATCACCGATATCGGGCCGGGAGAATCCAGGAAATTCCTGATGCCGATACACGGCGCGGAAGAGGAATGCTTTGTCATCAACTTCGAGGGGACGTTTTACGCCTACGTGAATCGATGCCGTCATATTCCGATGGCGCTTGACTGGGTCGACAATCAGTTTTTCGCCGAGGAAGGGCGCTACCTGATGTGCCAGACGCACAACGCCTACTACGAACCGGTGACCGGCGAGTGCATCGCGGGCCCCCCGAGTGCGTGCGGCAAGATGCTGTATCGGGTCGAACTGACGATCGTCGACGACGCCATCTATGCGACGCCGCCCGAACAGCAGTTTGACGATGATTAACGGTTGATTGACAGACTTACGGAAAACTTATCCGTGGAATAAGTTATTCGTATTCGTCGCCAAAATGCGCGCGCACGATGCGCGCCTTCAGATACTCGAGCGTCCCGAGATCCTCGACGATATCGCCGCCCGTATCATAGAAGAACAGTTCGCCGTTTTTCGTACGACCGACCGCGATAATCCATTCCAGTTCGTCGCGATCCTCGAGCAAATAATTGATGGTCTGGGCGACGCCGCGGCCCGGAATAATCGTGATTTTTGGGCGAGAAACCTTTTCCTTTTCTTGTTTCGGCATCGCTTTGGTAACCCTCTGGCGGGACAGGCGGGATAACCTCCGACTACATTACGGACCCCCGCCAATCTAAGTCAATAGCAGGTGCGCCACGACCTCGACGTGATGCGTGTTGGGAAAGAAATCGAACGCTCGGACGCGCTTCACGGAGTATCGCGATGCCTTGAGAACGCGCAAATCTCGCGCCAACGTCGCAACGTCGCATGAAACATAGATGACCGAGCGGGCGCCGAGCCGCGCAATTCGAGGCATCAGCTCCGCCGCTCCGACGCGCGGCGGATCGACGACGATCACGTCGGGTTTGTAATTCGCGCGGATAAGAAAATCAGCGGCGTCTTCGGACTTCATCGCGAGAAATCGCGCTCGTTCGATTCCGAGCCGCGCGGCGTTCGCCGACGCCGCCGCTATCGCCAAAGCGTCTGAATCCGCGCCGGTCACGGTCGCTCCTACCCGCGCTGCCGCCAGGCTCAGATTTCCGACGCCGCAAAATAGATCGAGCAACTCGGTCCGATCGGAGACTGCCGCCATTTCGACGACCGCAGCGACCAGCTTGCGATTTTGCGCATGATTCACCTGGCTGAAGAGGTCCGCGTCGAAGCGAAGGTCCAGCCCCTCCTCCACGTCGAGCGTGATCGTTGCGTCTCCGATTACTTCGCGCGCCGAGTCGGCGCGCATCACGATTCCTTTGACGAAACCAAATTGTTCAAGGATTCGTTTCGCCGCCTCGCGGTCGCGAGCGGAGACGGGCTTCGATCCGTACGCGACGATCACCTGCGAATCGCGATCGCCCGCCACTTCGATTTCGTTCGCCCATCGATCGATTGCTCGCGCGAGCGCGCGCGCCGCATCGAGCGGCGCCCCAGAGACGAGGCATTCATCGATATCGACGATGTCGTTGCTCGAAAGCCGATGGAATCCGAGTCGTCCGCCGCGACCGACCTTGAGCCGCACGCGCGATCGATATCCGAATTCAGCAGGGGCAGGCTCAACCAGTCCTGCCCGCTCGATCGGGCCCTCGGCAAGCGGTTCGAGCGCGGTCGCGACGATATCCGCTTTCGTTTCTATCTGCGAGGCGTACTCAATGTGCTGCCAATCGCATCCCCCGCATAGCGGCAGATATCGACACGGCGGATGGCGTCGCGCGGGTCCCGGCGTGACGACCCTTATGATTTTCGCAATCGACCAGTCGCGACGACGCGACGCGATCTCGACTTCGAGCACATCGCCGGGAACCGCGCCCGGCACCATTATTGTGCGCCCTTCGAGATGGGCGATCGCATACGGCCCG
>DASPQU010000184.1:0-7403 GCA_035624805.1 Binataceae bacterium (SeqCode)
CATCGATGGCGTCGCGCTTGGTGATGCGGCCGCGCCTCCGACAGGCACCGTGATGCTGTTGCCGCAAATCGATCCGGGATTCTTCACGCAAAACGACGCCGTGCTCGCCGGCCCCTGATAGGCGTTGGCCGTGATCGTCGTCGACGTGGCGGAAAGCGTCACCAACTGGATCCCGGAGTAGTTGCCGTAGCTCTGGAGGATTGACGCTCCGGGCTGAAATCCTGACCCTTGGACGGTCACGTTGATCGTTCCCACCGGTATCGGATTCGGCGATACGGACGTGATGGTCGGTCCGAGCGCTTCGATATATGCGTATGCGAGGCCCTTCACTCCTCCCGCGTTCGCTTCGATTTCCGGGTCTTGGATGGGGACGGCTGCCGGCGCGGTATAGAGACCGCTCGATGTGATCGTTCCATAGGCGGCGTTCCCGCCGACCTGACCCTCGACCGACCAGGTTACGGGGCCTGCGACACCGCTCAAATGAGCCGTGAATTGAATCGTCCGGTTAACGGGGATGGCAGGATTGGCGGGGGAAACCGTTACGGTCTGTGCGTATATCAGTTGCGCAGACGCAAGTATCGCGACGACGCAGGCAAGGGCAGCACGGCTGATTTTCCCGAACATGAGGCTCTCCCCCCGAAATGCGGACCCCTCGTCGCTCGCTTGCGCGGGCGCGAAGCAGGTTGAATGGATAAATCCGCGCGGCGATCGTGCAATTGAAATGCCGAAGATAAAACGGCAATGAGCGGCGAAAAGCCGAACTCTGCGAAAGTTGCGGTTGCGAACCGGCTGTTAACGTGCGCAAGTGCTACACTGCGACAACACGAGTTCGACGCCCGTATTACGAATCTGACCGGTGCCGGGGGAACGTATCGAGGCTCCCACGGCGCGCTTGACGATAACCCTGCCCGCGATTGACTATCGTCGACGGTGGTCCGATGAGCGAGCCATCGTCATCTTCGAGCGCTGCGCCGCATAATCCTCCGTTTCGCGCCGATCACGTCGGCAGCCTGCTGCGCCCACCCGAATTGCTGCATGCACGTGAGGATTACAAGGCCGGTCGAATCGGCGACGCTGAGCTTCGCGCGATCGAGAACGACGCCATCCGCAGCGCGATCGCATTTCAGGAAAGCGTCGGTCTCCAATCGATTACCGACGGCGAATACCGCCGTGAGGTTTTCTACACCGATTTCTATTGTCGCGGCCTTGGCGGGGTGACCGTCGCGTACGATCCATCATCGATCGACGAAGATGCGTTCTTCATCGATCGTCAGGGCCACAAACTCCCGCTGATCGTGCCGCGCGTTCACGGCAGGATGCGATGGTGTGGGCCGATTCACGTTGACGACTTCACATTTATCCGCGCTGCGACCAATCGCACGCCCAAGATCACGATCCCGTCGCCGACGATAATTCACTTCCGGGCGGGACGCCGGAATATCAGCGCCGACGTTTATCCCGATCTCGATTTGTTCTGGGACGATATCGTCGACGCATTCCATCGTGAACTCGCCGCGCTTCACGACGCAGGATGCCGTTACGTGCAGATCGACGAGACCACGCTCGCGTCGCTAAGCGACGAGCGCGTATGGGAGCAGATGCGCAGGCGAGGCGACGCCGGCCGCACGATGCTCCTGAAAACTTATCCGGAGATTATGAATCGCGCGTTCGCTGGTCGGCCTACGGGGCTCCATCTGGCGATGCATTTGTGCCGCGGCAACAACCAGAGCCATTGGAGCGCCGAGGGCGGCTACGATCTCGTAGCAGATACGCTCTTCAACACGCTCAACGTCGATTCGTACTTTCTCGAGTATGACACTGAGCGCGCAGGCTCATTCGCGCCACTGCGTCTTGTGCCGCGCAACAAAACCGTTGTCCTTGGACTCATATCGAGCAAGTTCCCCGAACTCGAATCTAAAGACGCGGTCAAACGCCGAATCGACGAGGCGACGAAGTACATCGCGCTCGATCAGCTGGCGCTCAGTCCCCAGTGTGGATTCGCGAGCACAGCGCCCGGTAATCGCGTCAGCGTTGAAGACGAGCGCGCCAAGCTCGCGCTCGTGGTTGAGATAGCGAGCGAGGTCTGGGGATGATCCCCCGGTCAGGCACGCCGACCGCCGGTCATCCGACGGGCGAAAGAATCTCTTCGGCGGCGGCGCCTCCGCTGCTGGTCGCGAGGCGAAACGATCCGAGTTTTCGCACGCCCATCATTCGCAGCGGGAAAAGCAAGATGTTCAGCGATGTCAACCAGAAGGTGATCGCAAGAACGTAGATCACCCACGGCGCTATCGACGACGCGTCAGCCGTGCACCATACCGCATACGCGCCGATGGGCGATCCGAACATCCCCGAAAAATGGAAAATCACCCGGGCCCATCGCGGCGCGGCCAGGTACGTCCCGTAAAGCATCTTGAAGCGCGGCTCGATTCCAAATTCCAGGTAAGCGTGGCTGTGCAGAATGCCCAGCGCGTTTGCGACGGCCATTTTGAGCAAAGGCTGGAACGTCGCCGCCCAGATGAGCGCCGCAACGACTACTGCGATCGGATGGTCGTGAGAGAGGCCCACGCCAAGTATCACCCCTCCCGCCGCGGTGGCGAGTCCTTCGCCGAGCAGCGCGTAATGAAGCGGGAAGCGCCGCGGATGCGATCGCGCATGAAGTTCATTGCTGACGCGGCTCACATCCGCGGCAAGCGCCTCGCGCACCGAATCGGGAAGCGCACGTATCTCGCGGGTCAATCGCGTCCACGCGCCGGCGCTGTACGAATTTGACGCGACCTCGCGCTCGATTTCGGCGAGCCTTTCGCGAATCGAAGCCGCAGTTTCGAGAAGGCCGGTTGTTTTGGAGGACATGGCTATCGTTGAGTATATCCGCAAGCGAGTCGGCTTCCGATGGACAGATCGAATTCCTTTTCGCTAATTGCTGAGAATTGAGCGACCGAAATTCGAAGGCGCAGGTATTTGGATAATGTCGGATTCATCTTCAGTTGAGCAAAAAGGATTTCTCGCAGGTTTGACGGTCGTGGAATGCGGCGAGGGAGTATCTGCCGCATTCGCCACGAAGCTGATGGCCGACCTTGGCGCCGACGTGATCAAGATTGAACCTCCGCATGGTGACTGGACGCGACGGCGGGGGCCGTTTCCAAAAAACATCGTCGACCCCGAAAAGAGCGGGATTTTCATCTATCTGAACGCGAACAAGCGCAGCGTCGAACTTGATCTCACGGGCAAACAGGGACGCGATGCACTGCGCGCGATTCTCAGTAGCGCCGACATCCTGGTGCACAATGTCGCGCCGTCCAAGCGCGACGCTGTCGGTCTCGACGGCGACAAGCTGGCGCGCGAACTGCCGAGTCTTGTGAGCGTCGCGATTTCGCCCTTCGGCAACATCGGGCCGTATCGCGACTGGCGCGCGTACGAGCTAAACGTCGTGAACGCGGGCGGATGGGCATTCCTCAGCCCCGGCGGATCTCCTTATCCCGAACTGCCTCCTCTCAAGACCTTCGGCCATCAAGGCGATCTTCAGGGTGGCGTTCATGGAGCGCTGGTTGCGCTGGCCGCACACTTTCATCGCGTCCGCACCGGGCGAGGGCAGGCGGTCGAGGTCTCGGAGCAGGAATGTATCGCCACGGAGCTCGAGATGAATCTGATGCATTACACCTACGCGGGACAGGAAACGTCGCGCCTGGGTATGCGCCTGCTCGCGCCGTGGAAAATCATGGAAACCGCCGACGGCTACATCCTCGGAGCGTGCGTCGAGGAGGAGCAATGGCGGCGATGCGTCGAATTCATGGGCAATCCTGAATGGACGCGTGAGGAAATTTTCAAGGATCGTCTGGCGCGCGGCGCCAACGCGGATGCGTTCTACCTCTTCCTTGAAGAATGGATTCGGCCGTGGAAAACCCAGGCGCTTTATCACGAAGCTCAGGCGCGGCGGATTCCGTTTTCGGCCGTGAACAACATGCGCGACCTTTACGCCGACAAGCATCTCGCCGAGCGCGGCTTTTTCGTCGATTTTACGCAACCGGGAATTGGAACGTTCAAGATGCCGGGACAGCCATCTCGCTATGGCGCCGAAGGATGGTCCCTGAGAAAGCCTGCCCCCCGGCTCGGCGAACACAATGCCGAAGTGCTTAAGGCATCAGAACCGCGCCCTGCAGCCGTTACGAAAGCCGAAAAAGGCGCCGCAACGCCCAAGCTTCCGCTCGAAGGTGTCCGCGTCCTGGATTTCACCTGGGCCTGGGCCGGTCCCTTCTGCACGCTGCAACTGGCGCATCTCGGAGCCGAGGTAATCAGGATCGAAAGCGAAAAGCGTCTATGCGTGTCGCGCGGGATACCACCGTATGCGGACGCTGCGCCCGGAGTAAATCGGGCGGGATATTTCAATCAATACAATCAGGGAAAAAAGAGCATCACGCTCGATCTAGCCAATCCCAAAGCCGTCGAGATCGCGCTCGAGCTCGCGCCTCATTGCGATGTCGTCGCGGAGAATTTCGCCGCCGGGGTGATGGAACGACTCGGCTTGGGATACGAGAAAGTTCGCGCCAAGCGCCCCGACGTCGTGATGATCTCGATGTCCGGTTTCGGGCAAAGCGGCCCGCTCAAGAACTACGTCAGCTATGGGTCAACCGCGGCGGCCAGTGCGGGCTTCTATGCGCTCAGTGGATATCAGGGGCTGGGGCCGAGCGAGATCGGCACCTCGTATCCCGATCCTAACGCGGGCATCTTTGGCGCGTTGGCCGTGATGGCGGCCATCGTGCATCGCAACCGCACGGGGCAGGGACAATATATCGACCAGTCCCAAGTCGAGACTGCGCTCGCGATGTTGCCCGAGGGGCTGCTCGAGTTTGCATTCAACGGCACGCAGCCCGAACGCAACGGAAATCGCGACAGGTGGATGGCGCCTCACAATACCTACAAGGCTGCGGGCGATGCCGACAAATGGGTGAGTATCGCGGTCGGGAGCGAGGACGAATGGCGCGCGATGTGCTCGGCGATAGGCCAGCCGCGCCTTGTCGACGATCCGAGATTTGCCGGCGCCGCTTCGCGCAAGGCGAACGAGGACGCGCTCGATGCGATCATCACGGAATGGACGAAAACTCGCGATCGATGGGATATCACCCGCACGCTTCAGGCCGTGGGCGTCGCGGCGTTTCCGTCGCTCAGCAACAAGGACCTCGCAAGCGATCCGCATATGCGCGAGCGAGGTTTTCTCGTCGAGATGGAGCATCCCGAGGTCGGAAGGCGAATCCATGCCGGGATTCCGTGGAAGATGTCCGCGACGCCATGCACGGTTCGAAGCGCGGCGCCGCAGCGCGGCGCGCATACCGACGCCGTCCTCACCGATCTGCTCGGCTACACCCCCGCGCAGATCGAGAAGCTGCGCGCGCAAGGAGTGCTTAGTTGATTTGCGTTCTTGCGGAGCTGACGAGTGGTGGAAGGGAAACCGCCAGCAAGGGAGAATCCGATGGACGAAGCAAAGCTTGCTCTCCTGATTGATCGCGCTGAAATAAGCGATGTCCAGCTCCGATACGCGACGGCGCTCGATACGCGCGACTGGGCGCTCTTCCGTACCTGCTTTACCGACGAAATCGATGTCGATTTCACCTCGGTCTTTGGCGGCGAGCCGCGCAGAGTCAGCGCCGATCGATGGGCCGAGGCTGCAAAGCGCACGCTCACCGGTCTCAAAGCCACGCAGCACATGATCACGAATCACGTGATCACTGTTGATGGCGATTCCGCTTTATGCGTCGCTTACGTGCAGGCGCAGCACTATCTGCCAAACGACAAAGGCGAGAGCACGCAGACGATGGGCGGTTACTACACGAATCGTTTCGAGCGCACGCCTCAGGGATGGCGAATCCGATCGTGCAAGCTGACGCTAACCTGGAACACCGGCAACTGGCACATCTTCACGCTCGCACGCGAGAAGGGTCGCGGGGAAAGGCAGTGAGTTTCTGATTAAAAGGTGCTTGACACCCTCACCCTAGCCCTCTCCCTGATCCGGGAGAGGGGACACACTTCGGGGGATCGTCAAATCAACCCCAGATCCTTCATCGGGCCGCGATCGACGACGGGAACGCGCGATACTCCCGAGCTGACCGAAATCTCTCCGGGCTTGCGCTCGTAAGGATCGGGAAGGTCGATCTCCTTCGCGTACTCGCGCAACGCCGGTGCGACCTCCTGAGCGAACAACCTCATGCTCGTCATCCGGTCCTCGTTTTTCACCGGCCCCTGGATGCTGAACATGATGAAGACGCCCGGACGCAGCACCCGCAGCATGGTCTTGAGCTTCGGCAGCACCGACTTTGGCGTCCCGATCATCAGCAGATGGTTTTTCTGCGCCTGCTGATAGCCCTTGAGCAGCTTGCGATGGATTTCGTCGCGATCGATGGAATCTTCCCGCTCCGTCGTGTGTCCGCGCAGCTTCTCCGCGCTCACTCCGAGCCAGCTTCCACCCGGCTGACGCGCGAGGCGGCGGATCGCGTCTTTAGAATTATATCCCGGCGGGAGCGTATGCTCCGGGCGGGAGAAAACATTCTGTCCGCCGCCGAATAGAAAGTTCTCTCCGATCTTCTGCGCCTTTTCTTCCGTCTCAGCGAGGAAGGTCGGCAGCAGATACCCGAAATTCTCCGGGCCCGCCTGATAACCGAGCTTCGCGGCTTCGTCGGCGTAGTAGTCCCAAAGGTCGCAGGTCGGACCGATCGCGGTGCCAAGCCCGACGTAAGGATAGCGATGCTCGGCGCACCATTTGACGGTTTCGGGACTGAGCACGCCCGGAATCCACATCTGCGGATACGGCTTTTGATACGGCAGCGCCCACGGATTTACATGGCGGTAGTGGAAATGCTTGCCCTCGTAACGCCAGGGTCCGGGACGCGTCCACGCCTGGATGATGAAGTCGTGGGCCTCATTGAACATCTCGCGGTTGTAAGCGGGATTTGCATTGTTGAAGAACTGCTCGCTGCCCGCGCCGCGCACCCATCCCGCAACCAGGCGTCCGCGCGAGATTAGATCGATTTCCGCCAGCTCCTCGGCCATCCGCAGCGGATGCTTGATGACGGGAAGCGGGTTGCCGATCAGCACGATCTTCGCCTTCTTTGTGATACGCGCGAGAATCGCCGCCTCGACGTTCATCACGTTGCCCATGCAGAACGGGTTTCCGTGATGCTCATTGAGCGCGATTGCGTCGAAGCCCAGTTCCTCGGCGTAGCAGTTCTCATCGATGAAATAGTTGTAATCTTCCGCCGCCCGTTCGCGATCAAAAAATCGATTCGAGATGGCGAAATACGCGTGATTGCGCAGCACTTCTTCTTCAGGGATCCAGCGGGCGGGGCGCTCGGTGAAATATCCAAGTTTCATCGCTTTGGTCCTCCTACGATCGCGCTCAGGCGGCCAGGAATTTG
>DASPQU010000185.1:0-2711 GCA_035624805.1 Binataceae bacterium (SeqCode)
AACATGGGCGCCGTGGACCGTTCGTTCTTCACCACTGACGCGATGGTGCGCGCAGCACAGACAGGGCATTGATACGTAACGCGTGCCCCAAATGCGGGGAACGCGGGTTCGATGATTGAGAAGGCGCGCCCGGCAAATCGATGCCGGGCGCGCCCTTTTTTGAGTGCTATCGCCAGCCATCGTCGGACGCGGCTAACGTCATCACACGCGATAGGTGGTCCTGTTCCTGATATAGTCAGCGCCTGAAGGCTCGCGGCCGCAAAGCACAACGCGCCTCGCGGACAACCGATGGCATCACACGCTGCTTCTTCCCGACGACACCGATGGCATGGCTGGCATTGGTTTGCGCTGGCGGTCTCGATCGTTATCTGTTTCGGCGCGGCGCTCGTCGGACAGATATTTACCGTCCCCGGACTCGGCGGATGGTACGAATCGCTCAACAAGCCATCGTGGAATCCACCGAGCTGGATTTTCGGTCCGCTGTGGTCGGCGCTTTTCCTGTTGATGGCGGTCGCGGTCTGGATGGTATGGCGCGAAGATGACGCGAAATATCGACGGACGGCGATTATACTTTTCGCCATCCAGCTTCTGCTCAACGTCCTGTGGACGGCGATCTTCTTCGAGATGCGCAGTCCCGGCCTGGCTGCGCTTGAGGTCGCGGCGTTATGGATTGCGATCGCGGCGACGACTGCGACCTTCGCCCGCGTATCGCGAACTGCAGCCTATCTGATGATGCCCTACCTTGGATGGGTCACTTTTGCCGCGGCTCTTAACCTCGCCGTCTGGCGACTCAATTCCTGATCAAGCCATCGCGCCCGACAGAAATATCGAGGTCACTATCTCCTGCCTCTAGGGGCGTGCTAACGTGTTTTTGAATGGAACTGCCCATCATATTGCGGCCGGGCGAGGACGGCTATTTGATCGCCGAATGTCCGGTCATTCCAGGTTGTATCAGTCAGGGAAAAACCCGCGACGAGGCGTTGCGGAACATCCGAGAAGCGATCGAGTTGTGCCTTGAGAACCGTTCAGACGAAGGTTGGCGTCTTCCCGAAGCCTACGAGATTGTGCAGCTCTCCGTCGGTGCATAGAGAGAATTTCGCCTCGAAGGCGCTGAGATTCGGGAGGACGCGGTCCATCGCCGCTTCTGGAAACGCGGGTTGCTATCGCGCCACGCTCAGGGAACGAGCGACACTTAACACCCCTTCGTGACGAGAATCGGCGATGTCCGAGCCCCTTCCGATAATCTCCGGATACGACTGCGCTCGAGCTCTGCTGAAACTGGGGTATCGCGAGGTTCGGCAAAAGGGAAGTCATGTGCGGCTGGTTTGTCAAAACCGAAGTCCGGTCACCGTCCCGCTGCACAACACGCTCGACCGCGGAACTTTACGAAGCATAATCCGTACAGTGGACATCACGGTCGAGGAGTTCGCAAGGTTACTGGAGTAACGGCGACGGAACGACTGCGCCTGATCGGACTGCACTTCTATCGCGCGGTGGTCTCGACCTTTTCCGTCATTGTGAGCGAATGAGCGCGCCGCATCGCGCCTGAGAGAAATATCGAGGTCACTGTTTCCGCGGCGCCTTCAGGGCTCGTGTATTCGCGGCAGTAGCGAATTATCCCGCGCAGCATCCCGAGTATTGTCTCGGTCGCGACTTTGGTATCGAGGTCGCTTCGAATCGCGCCGGCTTTGACGCCCTCGTCGAGAACGCTTCGGACCAGATCTGCGAGGCGATCGCGCTCGGCCCGATATTGGCGTTCAAGGCGACGCGGCAGCGCCGTTGGATCGCGCAACAGCGCGAACAGTTGACGGCGATTCCAGAAGAACGTCAGAATTTTATAAACCATCGCGCGGACGCGTTCGTTGAGCGACGTCGCCCGCCTCAACTCCGCGCGAATCTCGCTCTGCAAACGGGTAAAGTCTTCGATAACAATCGTAACGTAGAGTTCCTCTTTGGACCCGAACTGCCGGTAGACGCTTCCCTTTCCGGTCCGGGCGAGAGCTGCAATGTCATCGATCGAAACGCGATCAAAATCCTTGTTCCCGAAGAGCTCGCTTGCCGCCTCGACGATTCGCTCACGCAGAAAAGGCGTCGAAGGGCGCCCGCGACGTGACGCACGCGTGGTCTGTGATTTGCCCGGACTATGCATCAAGCTGATTGTCGGATTGCGCTTAGTTAGATGCGATCCGCCTGTTCCGTCGTCATATTAAATATGGACTACAGAGTCCGAAATTGCAATAATTCGTAACGCAACGACAACACGCGCCGTCTCACATAGAATAGTTGGATAGACCCTTCAAAGAACGAGATGCCGGTGTTTTGGAGATGACTGAGGATCTCATGGATTCGACTGCCGCGCCCGTGGAACGTACCCAACCGTCGCAGTTCGTGCGGACAGAGCGCCCGGGCGTGATGTCACAGTTCAATCTGCAAAGTCCGCGCGTATGGTTGATTATTGCCTGCGTCGCCGCCGTTTTTGCCTGGATGATCTTCGCGCACCGCTCACACTCTTCGTCCAATGACGTCGGCGCGATCGCTGCGCGCCAGGCCGTCCCCGTGTCCGCCGTCGCCGCGAAACGCGGCGATTTGAATCTCTTCATAAACGCGATCAGCACAATTACGCCGTTCAACACGGTGACCGTGAAATCGCGAGTCGACGGCGAGCTGGTCAGAGTTCTTTTCAAAGAAGGCCAAATGGTCAAGCAGGGCGA
>DASPQU010000186.1:0-5545 GCA_035624805.1 Binataceae bacterium (SeqCode)
CCTGATGGAAACCTTCCCACCCAACGAACAGCAGCTTGCGATGGCGACCTGGGGGATGGGCCTGATGGTCGCGCCGATTATGGGGCCGACGCTGGGTGGCTGGATTACCGATAACTGGAACTGGCGATGGAATTTTTACATCAATCTGCCGGTCGGCGCGGCCGCCTTTCTGATGGTCTCCACGTTCGTGCACGATCCCGCCTACCTGATGCACCGCCGCAAGACGGGAGGACGCGTCGACTATCTCGGCATCATCTATCTCGTTCTGGCCTTCGGTCTGATGCAGGTGGTTCTCGATCGAGGCCAGCGCGCCGACTGGTTCGCGTCGCCGTGGGTGGTATGGGGAACGATCGGTGCGGTTGTATTCGCTATCTTAATGACGGTTCACGAGCTTCGGTTTCCGGAACCGATACTCGATCTCACCATCCTAGGCATTCCGGCATTCACGCTGTCGGCGAGCCTGATCGTTGCGATGAGCTTCGCGCTTTACGGAACCGGCCTGCTCAATCCGATCTTTCTGCAGGAGCTGATGGGCTACAACGCGTGGAAGGCTGGTCTCGTGCTCGCGCCGCGCGGGCTGGGAACGATGGCGTCGATGCTCCTGGTCGGGCAGCTCGCGCGACTTCGCTTCGACACGCGCCCACTGGTCGGCGTGGGATTCATAATGATGTCGATCGCGCTGATGACGATGGCGCGTTGGGACCTGTACGTCGGGATGTGGCAGGTCATCTGGCCGAGCGTCGTAATGGGCGTCGGGATGGGCATGATCTTTCCGACTCTGTCCGCTAGCACGCTCTCATGCGTCGAGCGCGAGCGGATGGGCTACGCGGCAAGCCTCTATAACATGGTGCGCAACACGGGCGCCGCCGTCGGCATCTCGTACATGACGACTGCGCTGGTAAACCATCAGCAGATTCATCAGGCATACCTCGTGCAGCATTTCTCGGTTTTCGACGCGTGGCGGATGAGCAATACGACCCCAGGCGGCCAGGGCTTCAGATACCTCCCGGAAATGGTTTCCGGTCAGAAGCAGGGCCTCGGGGAGATTTACGGGATGATTCAGGCGCAGGCGTCGATGCTGTCGTTCAACGATATCTATCGCGTGCTCGGTTTCGTGATGATCGTACTGATTCCGTCATTTCTGCTCCTGCGGCGCGTCGGCGGCGGAGGCGGCGCAGCCGCGCACTGATTCACTCGGGCAACGCGGCGAACACTCGCTCAAACATATCAAGCGACTGAGGATCGAAGAGCACGAATTCGACGTGCTCGATCGACGTGCTGTTGGTTAGGTAGTCACGCGTTTCTTCGAGCATCACCTCCGCGCATCGCTTGATCGGAAAGCCTGCGATTCCCGTTCCGATCGCCGGAAAGGCTATCGATTTGAGATGCTTTTCGGCCGCACGAAGAAATGAATTTCTGGTCGCGGCGCGCAGATTAGCCTCCGTGGTTCGGCCTCCCAGACTCATGCTCGCGGCGTGAATTACGAATCTCGCCATCAGGTTGCCGCCCGTGGTGATGGCGGCCTCGCCGAGCGGAATCGTCCCGGTACGATCGCATTCCTGCTGAATCTCGGGGCCGCCCTTCCTGCGGATTGCGCCGGCTACTCCCGCTCCCAGTTTGAGATCATTGTTTGCGGCATTGACTATCGCGTCGGTCGCGGATTCGGTTAAATCGCCCTGACGAAGCGTGATTTTCGAGCGCCACGAAGACGGCATCATCATTCCCTCCCGCGGCGACTCCCGCGCGCCGCGATTTGCTATTATCGCGCCGATCCGCGCATGAGCCCACGGATTCAAAGCACGATCGCGCAAGGACTGTTGCGACGATTTGTCGCAAGCGCGACGATCCTGTTAACTGCCGCCCTCGGCGCGTCGGGTTGCGTCCAAAATCAGCGCGATACGCCCTCCGGGTTCATCCAGGTAGATATCGAAACATCGCCGACCTCGCTCGATCCGCGCTTCGCTACGGACGCCATCTCGTCGCGGCTCGACGAGTTGACGTTCGACGCTCTCGCACGCGTTGACGCTCACGGTGTTTACAGGCCGTCGCTCGCCGAGAGTATCGAGCAGCGGTCCGCTACGCAGCTCGTTTTCCATCTGCGGCGAGATGCGCGTTTCAGCGACGGGCGCCCCGTAACGGCGCGCGACGTCAAATCCACCTATGACTGCGTGGCCGATCCTGCGACCGGATCGCCGAAACGTGCCGGATTCGCCCAGATAAAGAATACGTTTGCGATTGACGACTATACGTTCGCGATCGAAACACGCGAGCCATACGCACCGGCGCTCGAAATGGCGTCACTCGGAATCGTTCCGAGGGGAACCACTGTCCATGGAAGCGGCACACCGCCGCTCGGAAGCGGGCCGTTCAGGGTGGTGAAATACATCCGGGACGATCGCGTCGTGATGGAGCGCAATGAATACATTCCGAATGCCCCCGATTCAATTCGCGGCATTGTTTTCAAGGTTGTTCCCGATCCTACGGTTCGCGTCCTCGAATTGGCGGAAGGCGTCGCGGATCTTGCCGAGAACAATATCCAGCCGGATTTGCTCGGATATCTCCGTGTGCGCCCTGAACTCGCGATACTCAAATCCGCAGGCAGCACTTATCAATACATCATTTTCAATTTTCGCGATCCGCACCTTCGCGACGTCCGCGTGCGCCGCGCTATCGCTCATGCGATCGATCGCGACGCGATCGTTAAATCGCTTTTGCGCGGCACTGCGCGTGCCGCATCGGGGATGCTCACGCCTGAGAATTGGGCATACGCGGCGGACGTAGCCTCGTACGCGTACAATCCCGACATTGCGCGGCGACTTCTCGACGAAGCGGGGTTGGCGGCGGATGCAACAGGGAGGCGGTCGCTCAAACTCGTTTACAAGACCACGCCGGAAGGAGCGCGACTCGCCGAACTGATTCAGGCGATGTTGCGTCGAGTAGGTATTGAAGTGACTATTCGAACCAACGAGTGGGCGACCTTTTATGATGATATACAGCGCGGCAATTTCGACCTCGCATCGATGCAGTGGGTAGGCATTAACGATCCGCATCATTACTACATGATATTCGATTCGCGGATGACGCCGCCTGCCGGGCTGAATCGCGGAGGTTATTTCAATCCCGAAATAGATCGCCTTGTCGAAATGGGCGAGGTCTCGCTCGATCCTGGGAAGCGCAGGCAGATCTACGCTGACGTTCAAAAGGTTGCCGCCGGCGATCTGCCGTATATCTCGCTTTGGTGGCAGGACAACATTGCGGTGATGACGAACAACATCCATGGGTTCGAGGCATATCCGAACGGCAGTCTCGCATCATTCGCCAATCTGACGCTCACCAACGGATCGGGAGTGCCGTCGCAGTGACGCGCGTGTTGCTTCAGCGCGTGCTCGCCGCGATTCCGGTCGCGCTCGGAGTTGCGACACTGACTTTTGCATTGATTCATTTGGTGCCGGGGGATCCCGTTGTAGCGATGCTTGGTGACACGGCTGCGCCGGCCGACGTCGCCGGAATGCGACATCAGCTTGGGCTCGATCGTTCACTCGTCTCTCAATACGCATCTTTTCTCGCAGGTATCGCGACCGGGAATCTGGGCGAATCGATATCGGCGCATCAGGCAGTGTCGGCCCTGATCGTCGAGCGATTCCCTGCAACGCTTGAACTCGCAGCGGCGAGCATCGGTTTGGCGATCCTGATCGCGTTTCCGCTCGGGATGATCGCGGGCGCAGATCCGGGCGGCACGGCGGATACAGCAGCTATGGGTTTCGCCATTCTCGGGATCTCGTTTCCGCATTTATATATCGGGCCGCTGCTGATGATCGCCTTCTCCCTCCATTTGCGATGGTTTCCGCTCACGGGACGCGGCGGAATCAGTCATCTGGTCCTTCCTGCGACGACGCTCGGTATCGCGCTTGCCGCAATCCTCGCGCGGATGCTTCGTCAAAGCCTGATCAGTGTGCGCGAAGCCGACTACATGCGCACGGCGCGCGGCAAAGGCCTGAGCGCGATGCGTGCACTGGTCCGCCACGGACTGCGCAACGCGCTCACCCCGGTTATCACAATCCTCGGACTCCAGATGGGCGCGCTGCTGACGGGTGCGATCATCGTCGAGATGATTTTTTCGTGGCCCGGACTCGGCAGGCTGCTGATCACCGCGATAAGCGCGCGCGACTACCCGCTGGTCGAAGGATGCGTGCTGACGTTTTCGCTCACTTACGTGATCGTCAACATGGTCACAGACGTAATCTACGGAATCGTCGATCCCCGCATCAGACTCGAATGACCCGGCCGCGCCTCAATCTGTCGCTTATAGTCGGCGGCGCTCTCGTGACGATACTCATCGGGTTCGGCGCGCTCGGACCGATTTTGATTCAGCGCGATCCGCTCGCGATAGACCTCGGACGCGTGCTCGCAGGTCCGAGCATCGCGCATCCGTTTGGATGTGACGAGCTGGGGCGCGACGTGCTCGCGCGATTGACTACGGGCGCGCGGCTTTCGCTCGCGGTCTCAGTCGGCGTGGTGGGGCTGTCGTTAATTTTCGGCGTGACGGTTGGCGGCGTTGCAGGACTGGCAGGCGGCGCGCTCGATTCAGGCGTGATGAGGTTTGTGGATATCGTGCTGGCGTTTCCGGGCTTTTTGCTCGCCATCGCGCTAGCGGCAATTCTAGGTCCCGGCCTTGCCGATTTGGTGATCGCGCTCACTGCGATGGGATGGACTGGCTATGCGCGGCTAGCTCGCGGCGAGGTGCTCTCGATGCGCGAGCGCGAGTATGTTGCGGCTGCGCTTGTGCTCGGCGCGCCACGCAGGCGAATTCTATTCCGACACCTGATTCCCGGCCTCGCGGGACCTCTTGCTGTGCAGGCGACGTTCGGAGTCGGTGGAATAATCGTCGCAGAGGCGTCGCTGTCATTCCTGGGGCTCGGCGCTCTGCCGCCCACGCCGACTTGGGGAAACATGCTCGAAGCGGGGCGCGCATTCATTCTGGTTGCGCCGCATCTCACGACCGCGCCCGGACTCGCGATCGGGCTGTCAGTGCTGGGTTTCAACCTTCTCGGCGACGGTCTCGCGCAATGGGCTGGGACGCGCTCCTGAGCCGCCTTAGGCAAGATGCGATACCCTGCGCTTCGTGCTAGTGCTTGTCGAGCGCGGTCGAAAACACGCGGTCGTGCGAGACTGATGGCAAAGCTGACACCTGACGAAATTCGTGACCGACTCGTGGCTTTTATCCGCGAACAGGGCAGGTACGATTCTGTAAAGATCGATAATTTGCGCAAGATGCCCGGCGGCGCGTCGCGCGAGATCTGGTCGTTCGATTGCGAAACAACCGATTCGAGTGGAACGAAGAAACGCGCGATGGTTTTGCGACGCGACCCGGGTCAGCACAAGATCGAGAGCAATCGCGGTCACGAGTTTCGTGTATTGCGTGCCGCACATGAGGAGGGCGTGCCCGTCCCGGAAGTATTCTGGCTCGGTGAAGACCCCGCGATCCTCGGAGCCGCGTTTTTCGTCATGGAGAAGGTCGAGGGCGAAACGATTGCGCGACGCCTTC
>DASPQU010000187.1:0-7718 GCA_035624805.1 Binataceae bacterium (SeqCode)
AAAGATTCTTGTTGTCAGGATCTGTGATCATCTGGCCGAACGCCCGCGACATCGCTACCGACAATGATTCCTGCGGATCGGTTTCAAGCGGCAGGAATTCCTCTCCGTCTTTCGGAGGCGGCGGCTCCTCCTCCACGCCAGTCGTCGTTATCTCGTGCGCGAGGCGCCCCTGTGAGTCAATGAAGGAGAATTTCAGCGTCACGATCGACTTCATCGTGAAATAGCGCCCGTGCACCGTGACTCGATTTGAAAGCCGTTTTTCGGTGCGAAGATCCCAGAGCTTCGGATCGAGCACATAGCGAAGATTATCCGGCAGCGGCTGTTTCTCTTTGGGCGTATCTACCTTGACGGCTTCGAGCCCGGCATCGATGAGCGCCGCGATCAGGGCGTCGCGAAGCTGCTCGCCGGCATCGACAATCTTGATTTCGGGCGAGATCGAGAGGTCGGGGTTGTAGACGCCGCCGATCACCGCCGTCCCGCTGACGTTTTCACCGGTGATCGGAGCGACCCCGACCTTTTGCGGCGAAAGACTTTTCTGGGAACCAGGCACTATTCCGGGCAGGTAGTGCAACTTGACCGACTGGGGAGTGGGCACCGCGGTAGGAGACGGGGGTGGACCGCTGGTGACCGGAGCGTTTTCCGTTTCGCATCCGAAAAACAGGAAAAGCGCCGCGATCGCGGGCAGAACGGCTGAGAAAATGTCACGAGCCCGGTTTGGTAGTCGCCTCATCTTGCCGTTCCCGCCACCAGAAGAGATAGGTCACCAGCACAACCGCCAGCACCACGGCTGCGATCCATCGTCCCGCAGCGTGGGCGGCGCTGATCGCGTGATACAGTTCGTCGCCAACCAGGTAGCCGATCGTCACGACGAGCGTGCACCATACAACAGCGCCAAGAAAATTCCAGCCAAGGAATCTAAGAAACGGCATCCCGGCTGCGCCCGCCATCGGCCCCGCCATAAAGCGAATCCCCGTGACGAAGCGAGCCATGAAGACGGCTTTGCTGCCGTGAGCCTGGAAGAAAACCTGAAGCCGGTCATAGCGATTGCGGATCGCGCTGAAGTTCTGCGACAGGCGCAGTATCAATCGCTGGCCCCCGGTGCGTCCGATCAGAAATCCACAGCAATCGCCTGTCACTGCGCTTGCGACGACGACCGCATAAACCGTTGCGAGGTCCAGAATCGAGCGCCCGGCAAGAAAACCCGCCACCAGCATCACGCTTTCCTCGGGCACGGGTATTCCGAGGTTTCCGATGAACACGAAAAGAAAAACCCCGACGTAGCCCCACGTGGACAACAGTTCCGTCAGATTCGGAGTTCCAATCACTTCGTGCATCGATTGTTCTTATCGGGCTTTCCTTAGACGATTTCGCCCCCGAAGCGCACCCTCAGATTGCCCGATCGACGATCAGAACGTAAGAGCCTCCGGTCGCCTCCACGTCATACTTTCGCAATCAAATGATGTAAACAGCGCAGCCGCGCCCCCGACGGCTCAGGGACGCGGTCGCGCTGTGGGCACTATCCGGTGAAGTTCAGTTCAGCTGATTACTTTTTCGAACCGGCGCGCTGATTCGCCGGACGGCCGGCGCATCGATTAAACCACGCCGCCGCGCGCGGAAATCCGGAAATGTCCAGCTTCATAAAGCCGATCAGAAGCATGACTGACGCGACGTTCAAATCGGCAATCGTAAAATCCCTGCCAAGGAGGTACTCGCGTCCGTTCAGATGCTCGTCGAGCACCTTGAGAGGCGCCTTCAGCGCGGTTTCAGCATTCTTCGCGGCCTGCTCGCTGCGCTGCGCCTCGGGCAGCATCATGCGATTGAGGAAAATCGCCATCAGCTGCGGCTCGACTTCCGTCATCCCCCAGAAGCTCCATTGATAAGCGTGAGCGTGATCCTGAACGCTCGATGGCCACAACGGAGCCTTGCCGTACTTCTCGGCGAGATACAGATTGATCGCCATCGATTCCCAGACGATCAGCCCGTTATCGTCGAGCGCGGGAATATGACCGTTGGGATTGATTTTCAAATACTCGGGTTTCCTGGTGTCCCCGGTGAATCCCACGGGTTTGTGCTCGTACTGAACACCAAGCTCTTCAAGAGCCCAAAGACAGCGCCCAGCCCTCGACATCGACGTGCCGTACAAAGTGATCATCGTAGTTCTCTCCTGACCTGGCGATTTTGGGAGCAGCTAAAATATCCCGACTCTGAATGCGCGTACAGAGCCGAAAAATTGATCGCGCGAACGCCTCGCGAACGAGGCTGGCGCCCTAGACGGCGGAAGTGGCGCCAGGACGTTCGAACCAGCGCGCTATTTTGTCGACGATGGTGCATAGCCTGAAATCCGCAAGGAAATCCCATCGATAGTATCGCTCCTGGCGCAGATTCACGTGGCTAAGAAGATTGCGTCCGCATTCATCGCAGAAAAGGTAGCTGCGCCGGTCGCCTGAGGGAGATATCGCGCGCGCGACGGCCACCTTTTCGCCGATGAACACGACCGATCGCGAAACCTGCGCGTTGAGCCGTGGATTCGCAGCCGCTATGACGACTCGCGGTCCGAACAGCATCCAGGAGCGCAGGCGCGGCGTCAGCTCGGAGGAAACCGCTTTGTCAAAAACGGGAACTGCGACACGAAACTTTTCGCGTCGCGAGTAGGGCGGCGGAAATTCCCGCCCGCAGCAGCAGCATTGCGGGTGCGAAACTTCTACGCCCTCGCCAAGCACCACGGATCGCGCTTGGTTGGTCGACTCTGTCGTGGATTTGGCTGACGCCGCCCCCGAGCGCCCGTCGCCGCCTTTATCCGACGATTTCACAAGCAAAGCCGATTGGCGATATCAGCTGTTATGCGTCAGGCCGCGACCATCCTTCAGCGGGATGGCCCAGTCCCATATGTAACGGGCGCGAGCCTCTTCGGACTGGATTCTGCTGTTGATGTTGTCCCCGCAGGAGCTGCAAAAGCGCAGCACGCGATTTTGGCTTCCGACCGATGCAATTAAGGCTTTTTCGCCGGCCGGATTCGAGGCAAATCCGTTTCCGCACGCATCGCAGCATTCCGATATCACTTCGACACGATTGACGAGCAAAAATGCTGGACTGGCTTCGCCGTTCATAAACATTCTCCTTGTGGATAAACGCCAAAACATCTCATGACCGCTCACGTCCTCGCGCGAGGCTATCCACCGACCATCGACGAAAAGGGCGCGAGCCAAGCCGATATCGGCACACCTCACGCCCCAAACAGCCCCCCGTTTCGAACTGCGCGTTATAGTAAACGATTGAGAGATACAACACAAATAAACTAGCGTACTGTTGAATCAGTCACACTTGCCGTCGCCTCCGTCTGAAAAAAAGATTTCTTGACTCGATCTATGGCAGGCGAGCGTGCTTTTTTGAAAATGCCTTCATTAATGCGCAGATTGTCGACGCGGATGAGCGTTCTGTTGCTGGCCGCGATTGCGAGCGTCGGCCTGATTATCGCAGGAGCGCTGGCCCAGCCGCGATGCACACTTGTGTCGGGAGACGATACCGTAAGCGTCCCCACGTCCAGCCTCGCTTCCGGAAGCGTCGAATTTTTCTGCTACCGCGATTCGGCGGGACGCAAGCTTCGGTTCATCCTCGCACGCGCGAGCGACGGCAAAGTGCGTTCGGTGATGGATGCATGCTCGCAGTGTTACAGTTTCCACAAGGGATTCAGCGCATCCAGTAAGGGCCTCGTACGTCGTCTGTGCGGGAATCGTTATGCGCTGGACAAGATGGACAAGGGGAAGGCTTCCTGCGTTCCGATCGCGGCGCCAAGCCGCGAAGAAAACGGGCGTATCAGTATCCGAATCGCAGATCTGGAAAAGATGTCGTGGCTGTTCTGAACATCCGCGCAATGTGATCGTCGAATGCGCTATGATTGCGATCGTACTCATTGTGTCTTCGGTGCTGGCGGCGACTCCGCTGGCGCATTAGTAAAGATGCGGGGACACGTTCAATGGAGAATTAGAACGGTGCCGTCGAGAGGTTCATCGAAATCGGTCATCGCTCTGATCTGCGCGGGCGCGCTGGTCATCAGCATCGCGGGATGCCGCGCGCGCGGCGGGTACGACGCGGTCAACAAAGCGGATTGCCTGCCCGACGTGCAAATGACGGATCAATTTGGCAAGAAAATGTCGCTGGCCTCGCTCAAGGGCAAGTACACAGTGATCGATTTCATTTATACTTCGTGCCCCGGACCCTGCCTGACGCTCACGTCGAGGATGACCAATATCGCGCGCCACCTAAATCCGCGCATCGCGTCAAACGTCAATATGGTATCGATCACAATCTATCCCGAGCACGACACGCCCGCCCAGCTCCTCGCCTATTCGCACGCTCAGGGCGCCGACAAGAACGGGCAGATATTTCTGACCAGCTCGCCGGAGTCGATCGAAAAAATTCTGTCCGCCTTCGATTTGCGAAGGGAGAAGGAACCTGACGGTTCGATAACGCACGTTATCGGGATTTTCCTAGTCGGTCCGGACGGGAAGGAACTCAAAGAATACGGCGGCGACACGTTAACGTCCGAAGCCGTGCTTGCCGACCTTCAGAATATCGTCAAGCCTGGATAGGCCGAGCGGTGGAGAGGCTGTGAATCAAAAATCGATTCTCCGTTTGAGCGCGGTAGCGATCGCAGCCGTCACGCTGATCGCAACCGACGCTGTCGCACTCCGGGCTGCCGACAAGTCAGCCCCTGCGCCGTGCAAGACCGGGGACTGTTGTAAGCTCTGCCCGGCGGGCGGCAAGAGCACGGACCCAAAATCCAGCAACGGCATAACAATCGACCCGAAGCTGTTCTCGGGACGAGTTCGCGACGCTTACGCGGTGGCCGAGCGGAATCCCACACTGCTTGCACAGATCACGTGTTACTGCGGATGCGATAAGACGGACGGCCACACGAGCTTGCTCGACTGTTACAAGAGCCGCCACGGCGAGACATGTCCCATCTGCACCGACGAGGCATTATCGGCGAATCGGATGTTCGGACAAGGGATGACGCCCGAGCAGATACAAGACACGCTTCATCGTCGATATCGTCTCGATCTGGGCCCCAAGCACTGACGAACCTCAATCGCGTCCGAGCCGAACCCATCCGGCGACAGCGATCGCCGCGAAGAGAAGCATCACAAACGGCACAGTCCACGGCGCTCCTGCTGCCAGCGCGTAACGTTTTGGCCTCGCGATGCTTTTGCGTTCGGAGCGCGCGGCTAGCGCTTGCGCCACGTCGATCTGGGCATAGCGACCGGACGCGGGTTCCTGTGCGACTTTGATCAGTCGAATCTGCCGCCAGGAGACGGCCCCCTTTGCCGACAATTGGCAAACGATCTCCGGCTTTGCGTCGTACTCCTCGCGGTCTCCAAGCTTGAAGTAGGCCCCGACATGCGACCACGCCCGACCTTCACCGGGCGATACACCAAAGGTGCGCCCTCCAATACGGATTCCCAGCACCACGCCGTTTGCGGGCTTCGCGTCGGATCGCATCTCCGCGGTCAGCAGATACCATCCGCGATCGAGATCCACGGGCTGGCTCCATTGCGCGATGTTCGAACCATCATTCGAGATTCGCAACTCGCCGGGAGCATCGGCAGGATGAATCCACTGAAGCGATCCTGCCGTGGCGATAAGCGTGTCTGCACGCCATACCAGCGGCGTGTCCTTGCTGCCCTGACTCAAGTCGCCATTGACGAGAAGGTTGTCGTCGCAAAGCGCTGTTGCAGCGATCGATATCGCACAGACAGCGAACATCGTGACCGCGATCCAACGCGACATCCCAGGCCGCAATTCCTGCGAACGATGCACGCAAGCCCGCATCAGAGCCAATTGGGCAGGCCCGGCCCGCGAAACCAAAGGCGCGCGTCGAACGCTGAATGCGACATGGGTATTCCGGTCCAGAGCGGCAGAAAGTAAACGAACGAGCCGCCAACTGCGAGAAGAAAAATGACCGATGCGAATTTGCCGGCGACGCGAGCGTCCCTCCAGGTCGCGATGGCATAGGCCGCGGCGATTAGAATCGTGATTACCATCGCCGCGAAGACCCCAAAGGATAACAGTAGCGCGGGCACAAGCACTGCCAGCAACGCACCTTGCTCAACGGTCTTCGCGCGGCCGTTCCAGCATCGATCGAGCAGGTCCGCGAGCGCAAAGAATCCGAAATAGAGCGCGGGCATGTAGTAGTAGATGAATTTGTAGCGCGCGACCGGAATCCACACGATATAGAATGCGAGATATCCGACGACGACAAACGCCCATCTCCAATCGCTGAGAACCTCGCGCAAGAAATTCTCGCGTTGCGCGACCGCGCGCGCGATTGCGCTGACCATCGCCGCCACCACTGCCCACCATACTATCGGATTCCCCATGCCGCGAATTGACGATGTGGGCATCTGCGGATCGTTGAAGAAATTCGTTTGGAACCAATAAAGCAGTGGACGAAGCATCAGCGGCCACGTCCACCATTGCGACGCATACGGGTGGGCGCCGACCATCAAAGTCTGAGAATGAAGTTCCTGCTTGACGTAGGTGAGATGGTCTTCAATTCCGCCCCACCATCCGAACCAGTAGTTGAGAAAGAACAGCCCAAGATAAACGAATGCGGTCGTTCCCCCGACCAGCGCAACCATATCAATGATCAGCGGCATCGCGCGCCGGAGATCAATTTTGTCCCGTGAACCACTCATCCTGACGATTAGCGACAGCGCGGCAAACACAGTTACCAGGATTGCGCCGATCGCCGGGAGCGCGAATTTCGATCCGAGCGCGAGACCGAGCATCGCTCCCATAATCGCGAGATAGCGCCGACCCTCGCGCACATCCGGCGTCTGAACGAATCGCGCGAGCATCAGGTACGCGACCGCCAGAAAGGTCAGATAGTAGATTTCCCACAGGCACAGCCGCGAGTCTGCGAGAAACAGTCCGTCGCACAGCACGAAGCCTGCTACGCATGTCGCGCCCACGCCAGAATTCAGCACCCTGCGCCCCAGTAGATAGGTGACCCCTACGAGGACCGTGCCGAGTGTCGCGCTGCCGATTCGCCATGCGACCGGCTGATCGCCCAGTACCCACATCAACACGGCCGTAGTCATCGCCGCAACCGGTGGATGCGTTGTGCGATACGGCAGGTGCATCAGATAGCATCGCGCCTGAGACACCGTGAATTTTTCGTCAAAAACGATCTCGGGCGGATATCCCAGATGCCAGAAGTGCAGTACCGTTGCCGCTGCTAAGAGGGACGCAAGCGCTATCGTGTCGATGCGCGACCACGCGGGCGCGCGCCACGGATCACGAGCGGCGCTTGAATGAGCGGCCAAATCGATAATGCCTACTTGGTTTGCAACGTCTGGATATAGTCGACGAGAGCGGAAATCCGGCGTTTCACCTGAGCGTCCGCCTCAGGACTAAGTTCCTTCTTATCGGGCTGAAAAACATATCCCCACACCGGCATATTCTTGCGCATATGCGCGGGGACGGTCTTACGTCCGTCGATAGTGTCGTAGACCGCCTCGCGAGGGAATTCTCCGTTATGAGCGGCGCTCAACTGCGTCAGATCCGCGGTAGTGTAACCGGGAACCACCTGAACTTCGGGACCCTTGCCTTTGCCGTCAACGCCGTGACAGTCGGCACAGTGGCGGATGTAATCGCTCTTTGCCGACAGTTCCGCTCGCGCAATTCCGCTGGCGAGCACGATCGCCATCAGTGGTATG
>DASPQU010000188.1:0-4737 GCA_035624805.1 Binataceae bacterium (SeqCode)
CCCGCGAGCGCAAATCCCGCGACGCGCGCGATGACGGGCTGCGGCATCCGGTGCAGGACCTCCAGCACCTGCGCGACGCCGCCGAAGTATCGCCGACGCGCAGGAAGATCCTTGAGCGCTGCGACCTCTTTCAAATCCGCGCCGGCGGAGAAAGCTACATCGCCGGCCCCCCGCAATATCACAACGCGAACCGATGAATCCCTGGAGAGCCCCGTCAGGACCGCGTTGAGTTCGGCGAGAACCGCGGAGTTGAGCGCGTTGCGCGCTTGCGGGCGATTGATCGTGACGGTCGCGACGCTGTCGGCGATTTCGAGCAGGACTTCTTCTGATGGCATCGTCTCCATTTTACGGCGGCGAATTCGATGTTGCCACGCATGATGAGGACGCTCGCTCGAACGCGAACAATGTGGTGGATATACTCAAGCGGCTTGTCGAATGTCTTCTGCCAAACCTGAGAATCCGGTTTTCATCCCGGAGGTCGCGAACGATTCCCAAGCGGATGCGCTCGCCGGTTCGGCGTCCGCGTCGGACGGATCGAAATCGATCTCGCGCGCCGGGGCCGGGATGGTCGCGTCGGGTATCCTGCTGAGCCGTATCGCGGGGCTCGTGCGCGAGAGCGTCTTCGCCCACTACCTGGGAAACTCTGCGGCGGCGGACGCCTTCAAGGCCGGCTTTCGCATCCCGAACATCCTGCAAAATCTTCTTGGCGAGGGTGTCCTTTCGGCGTCATTCATCCCGGTCTATTCGCGATTGCTCGGCGAAGGCGACGCGGAGACCGCCGACATGCTCGCTTGGGGCGTGGGCGCGATGCTCGCGCTGGCGTCGTCGTTCATCGTCGCCATCGGAATCGTCGGAGCGCCGTGGCTGATCACGATCGTTGCGCCGGGATTTCATGGGATGCGGCGCGAGTTGACGATCGAATTGGTGCGCGTGCTGTTCCCGGGCGCTGGATTGCTGGTGCTTTCGGCGTGGTGCCTCGGCGTCCTGAACAGCCATCATCGATTTTTCGCATCCTACGCGGCGCCTGTCGCGTGGAACATCGCGATCATCGCGGCTCTGCTTCTTTACGGCGGGCGGCGCACTCAGGACGAACTCGCGATCGATGTGGCATGGGGAGCGGTCGTCGGCGCCGGGTTGCAGATTGTCGTGCAATTTCCTCAGACGCTCGCCCTGCTCAGGCGCGTTCGTATTCAGAGAGCGCGAATTACGGCGGCGATGCGTGCCGTGTTCGGCAATCTGATGCCGGTGGTCGCGAGCCGCGGCGTCGGCCAGATCAGTGGATACATCGATAATCTGCTGGCGAGTTTGCTGCCGACGGGCGCGGTCGCAGCGCTTAACTACGGTCAGATTTTCTACATGCTGCCCGTCAGCCTGTTCGGATTTTCGGTCGCGGCAGCGGAGTTGCCCTCGATGTCGCGCGCGGCTGCCGTGTCTGACGATATCTCGGCGGTTCTGCGCGCACGGCTGAATGCAGGATTGCGGCAAATCGCGTTTTTCGTTGTGCCATCGGCAGCTGCGTTTCTACTGCTCGGCGACGCGATCGTCGCGCTGGTTTTCCAGTCGGGCCGCTTCACGCATGCCGACGCGGTTTACGTATGGGCGGTGCTGGCCGGCTCGGGAGTCGGGTTGCTGGCGTCGACGATGGGCCGTCTGTACAACTCGGCGTTTTATGCGCTGTGGGATACGCGAACGCCGCTGCGTTTCGCGATCGTGCGGGTGATTCTCTCGCTCGTGCTCGGATATCTGTTCGCGATTCCGCTGCCGCCGATGCTGGGTATCGCGCAGAAATGGGGCGTCGCGGGACTGACGGCGTCGGCGGGAATTGCAGGATGGGTCGAGTTCCTGCTCTTGCGATTCACGCTGAATGCGCGCGTGGGATGGACGGGGCTGGAGCGGAGCTTCGTGGCGAAGTTGTGGACGATTGCGATTTCGGCCGGATTCGTCGGACTGGTCCTCAAGTTCGCCACGGCGTCTGCAGGGCCGCGAATCCAGGGATTCATCGTTCTCGGTGTCTTCGGCGCGATCTATCTCGGCGCGGCGTATGCGCTCGGGATGCCCGAATTTCAGCGCTTCACGGCGATCGTCGAGCGCCGTTTGAAGATGCGATGAGCGCCTTCATCGTCGCGCTCGTGCTGCGACCTTCGAGCAGCGGAGCCAGCGCGACGCGTCCGCCGTACGCCTCGACGAATCGCTGCCCATCGACGACCTGCCCGCGATAATCTTCGCCCTTTATCAGCACGTCGGGACGCACCAGCCGAACTATCTTCTCTGCGCGCGCGTCATCGAAGACGACGACGTAATCCACCGCCTCCATCGCAGCCAGGATTCGCGCCCGTTCGGCCGCGGGATACACGGGGCGTCCGTTGCCCTTCAGCTCATGGACGCTGCGATCGCTGTTGAGCCCGACAACGAGCAGATCGCCCTGTGCACGCGCGAAGCTCAGGATCTGAATGTGCCCCGCGTGGATCAGATCGAAGCATCCATTCGTAAACACGATCCGCTTTCCCGCGCGACGTTCCCGCGCGAGTGCGGTTTCGAGTTCCTCGTGCGAGACAATTTTTCGCTCGTAGCTGGCGTGCGCGGGAGCGAGCGCTTTCGCAAGATCCTCGCGCGAGATGACTTCGGTGCCAAGCCGCGTGACTTCGATGCTCGCGGCAAGGTTCGCGAGGCGCGCGGCTGACGAATATCCAAGACCGGCGGTGACGAACAGCCCGAGTGTGCTCACGACGACATCGCCGGCTCCGGTTACGTCATATACTTCGCGGGGCGCGGTCGGGATGTATGTTCCCGCGCCTCCCCGCTCTGCCAGATACATCCCGTCGCGATCGAGCGTTATGAGGCACGCATCGAGGCCGAGCTTGCGAATCAGTTGCTCGCCGGCCGCCCGCCACGCGTCGCGATCGGTCATTTTGATTCCGGTGGCAAGCTCGGTTTCGTATCGATTCGGAGTGATCGCGCTTGCGCCGCGATAGATGCTGAAATCGTCGGTTAGCCGCGGATCGACGATTACCGGAATCCTGCGTTTGCGCGCGCCGTCAATCAGCGCGCGCAATAGCGTGGGAGAAAGCAGCCCCTTGTTGATATCGGAAACGATCACGCCGTGAGCGCGAGCGATTTCGCGCGAGACGCGCGCTATCAGATCGCGTTCAAGGCGCGCAGACAGCGGGCGCGCATCTTCAGAATCGACGCGCAGCAACTGCTGCGTCGCGCGATGCGCCGACTGGACCGAGCCGAGCATCCGCTCCTTGACCGTCGTCGGCCGCTCAGCATCAACGAGCATCGAGCGCACGTCGATTCCGAGGTTGCGCATGATTTCGCGCAGCAACCTGCCGTCGCGATCTCCGCCGACGACGCTGAGCGCGCTGACCTTTGCGCCCAGCGCGCACAAATTCGACATCACGAAACCCGCGTTGCCGGGCTTCTCCTCGCGATGCGTCACGTGCAGGACGGGAATCGGGGCTTCGGGCGAGATTCGCGAGACGTCGCCCCACAGATAGCGATCCAGGATGACGTCGCCCGCGACCAGCATCCGGACCGGCGCGATTTCCGGAATCGTGTGATGGGCGTGCGAAGATGAAGGAGCGGGCGTGGCGCGCCGCGATGATGTCTTACGGGAGCGTTTCACAGCCTGCGATGATACGGCATCGGGCGCTCTTGATTAAACCCGCCCGTCTCGGAGTCTCTGTCACCGAATTGCGTAGCCGCCGTCGACGAAGACCGTCGTGCCGGTGACGAAATCAGACGCCGCCGACGCAAGGAAAATCGCCGTGCCCGCGAGCTCCTCCGGCTCGCCGAAACGTCCGGCCGGGGTACGCAGGATTATTTCATCGTAAAACGGAGTGCCTTTAACCGGCGCGGTCATGTCGCTCCAGATCCATCCGGGGACGATCGCGTTGACCTGGACGTTCTTCGGTCCAAGCTCCGCCGCCATCGATTTCGTGAGCTGAATAAGCCCGCCCTTGGCTGCCGAGTACGACGGGACGGCGCTCGAACCGAAGCGCGAATACTCGCTTGCGATGTTGATTATTTTGCCGCGCTCGCGCTTCACCATCGATTGCGCAGCGATCTGCGAAAGCAGGAAAACGGAGTTAAGATTTGTTTCCAGAACGCGATCCCACTCCTGGGCGTCGAGCACGAGCGACCCCTTTGCGATTGCTATGCCGGCATTGTTGACCAGAATGTCGATCGGGCCGAGACGCCCCTCGATCTCGTCCATCGCGGGGCGAAGGTCCGCGCGATGAGTTACGTCGAGCTTAAGCGCGACTGCTTCGACGCCGATCTTCGAGAGTTCATCGAGCACCGCGGCGTTCTTCTCCTCGTTGCGCGCGAGGATCGCGAGTCTGGCGCCGGCCTGAGCCAGACCGAGTGCGATTCCACGACCGATTCCGCCATTGCCGCCGGTCACGACGGCCACGCGCCCTGTTAGATCGAACAAACCGTGCGATGCCATGTTCAATGATCTCCAATCGATGCCAACCCGAGTCCTGCGCTGCGGGTTTTGATGGACTTAACGCGCATAAGGCCCTAAATATAGCTGGTTTGCCGCATCAAGCACCGTCGGACGATACGCGGCGCACATTCACCGAGAAGAGGATTCAATCAAAAGATGGGTCTCAAGACACCCGAGCAATACAAGAGTTCGCTGCGCGACGGGCGCGCAGTATTTTTTCGCGGAGAGAAAGTCAACGACGTTACGACGCATCCCGTCATCGGGATCGCGGTGGACCACGCCGCGTT
>DASPQU010000189.1:0-2008 GCA_035624805.1 Binataceae bacterium (SeqCode)
TTCGTCCTGTTCGCCATCATCCTCGTAAAGTTCGCCGGACCCGCGATACGTTCGTTTTTTGCCGAACGCGCCAGGTCGCTTCGCAGCGATCTCGGGAAACTCAAGAGCGCGCTGCAGGAAGCCGAGGACCTCGCGAATCGCGCGGCGGCGCGGATGGCGCGGCTCGAACAGGATCTGGCGCAGCTCAAAGACGAACTCGATCGCGAAACCGCGTATCAGGCCGGTCGTATCCGCGATCTCGCGAAATCGACCGCCGAGCGCGTGCGACGCGACGCCGAAATGACCTCCGGCGCCATCCGTGAAGCGGGACGCCGGCACGTCCGCGAACGGCTAGCGGAGAGTTCAGCCAGCGTCGCCCGAGAATTGATCGCACGCAGCTTCGAGGGTCGCGATCAGGATCGATTGATCGACGGCTTCATGGACAAGCTCGGCCAGGAGGCAGCGCGATGAGGAGCTCACGCGTCGCCAAGCGATACGCCCGCGCGCTGCTTGAGATCGCGGAACGCCCGCAGGTCGAAGCCTGGGGCGCGGAGCTTCACAAGCTGGCGGCGATGGTCGAAGAACCTGAGTTGATGACGCGGCTCACGGCGCCCGAGCTGTCGCTCGAAAATCGACAGCTCGCGATGGGCAAGATAGCGGAGCGGCTGGGGCTCAGCTTCCCGCTGCGATCGCTTGCGGTAGTGGTCGCGCGCCACGGACGAATCCAGGAGATCGGCGCGATCGCGCAGGCGTATTCCGATCTCGTCGACGATCTTCTCGGACGCACCCGAGCCACGCTCACATTCGCAGTCCAACCCACCGATGCGCAGGTCGCGCGCGTGATCTCCGGATTGGAAGCGATCGCGGGCAGGAAGATTATCCCTACGGTAAAAATTAACAGTGCGCTGCTCGGCGGAGTCACCGCCGAACTCGGAGGCAAGATTTACGACGGCAGCCTCGCGGCGCGATTGGCGGAAGCTCAGCACCGTCTTGCCGGATAGTTGCGGGAGCGCATACGCAGATGGCGGAAATCAGACCCTCAGAAATCAGCGATATTCTAAAGAACGAGATCAAAGGCTTCGAAGGCACCGTTGCGGTGCGCGAGACCGGACGCGTGCTGTCGTGCGGCGACGGTATCGCGCGCATCTACGGCCTTCAGAACGCCGCCGCAGGCGAGTTGCTGGAGTTCCCTCATTCGATCTTCGGGATGGTCCTCAATCTCGAAGAGGACAACGTCGCCGCAGCGCTGTTCGGCGAGCCCAATGCGATCAAGGAAGGCGACGAGGTCAAGCGCACCGGAAGAATCGCCGAGGTTCCCGTCGGCGATGCGCTCTTGGGCCGCGTGGTCAATTCTCTCGGACAGCCGATCGACGGCAAAGGACCGATCAAGAGCGCCGAGTCGCGGCGAATCGAAATCAAGGCCCCCGGCATCATCCGCCGCCAGCCCGTGAAGGAGACGCTTCAGACCGGAATCAAATCTATAGATTCGATGCTGGTTATCGGACGCGGTCAGCGCGAACTGATAATCGGCGACCGCCAGACCGGCAAGACCGCGATCGCGATCGATACGATCATCAATCAGCGCGGGCAAGGCGTGCAGTGCATCTATGTCGCGATCGGTCAGAAGCGTTCGACGGTTGCGCAGGTCGTCGAGACGCTCAACAGGGCGGGTGCGATGGAATATACCACCGTCGTCGCCGCGACCGCATCCGAGGCTGCGCCGCTTCAGTTCATCGCTCCGTACAGCGGATGCACGATGGGCGAGTATTTCCGCGACAACGGACGCCATGCCCTGCTCGTATATGACGATTTGAGCAAGCACGCGCAGGCGTATCGACAGCTCTCGCTGCTGCTGCGTCGTCCTCCGGGCCGCGAGGCTTATCCCGGCGACGTCTTCTATCTCCATTCGCGATTGCTCGAGCGCGCCGCGAAGATGAGCGACTCCGAAGGCGGAGGCTCTCTGACAGCGCTTCCCGTAATCGAAACGCTTGCCGGCGACGTTTCCGCGTACATCCCGACCAACGTCATC
>DASPQU010000190.1:0-7690 GCA_035624805.1 Binataceae bacterium (SeqCode)
AAAGCGGAGAGTTATCCCTGCTTCGACGAGACGAAAGTCTTTACCGTCAACATTCTGCGCGACGATCAGGAAGACATCTCGCGGCGATTCGCTGTAAGCGGTGGGAACAAGTTCGAAGGCGCTGCTTATCGCGCCGGCGCAAACGGCGCTCCGATCCTTTCGGGCGTTCTCGCACACATCGAATGCAGAGTTACCGCAGCCTATGAGGGCGGCGATCACACCATTTATGTCGGGGAAGTAGAGGAGGCCGAAACGCGGGAAGGCAAGCCTCTGTTGTTCTTCCGCGGCGGATATCGATCGGTCGGCGACTGACGGCCGCAGCTATCCTCGCATCTCGAGACCGTGAGCCCGCTTCAAAATCCCCTCGACGGCATCAGCGTTTTTCTTCCGTCTCACAACGAGGAAGGCAACGTCGAGCGCGTTGTTCGAGGCTTTGTCGACGAACTTCCCAAAATCGCTGGCGATTACGAAGTGATCGTCGTCAACGATGGCAGCCGCGACAAGACCGGCGAAATTGCGGACCGGCTCGCGAGTGAGAATCCGCACGTCAAAGTCGTTCATCATCAGGTGAATCGCGGATACGGCGGCGCGGTAATCTCGGGAATTCGCGCCGCTACGATGCCGTATGTCCTTCTCGCCGACGGTGACGGTCAGTTCGATCCTCGCGAGGTCGAGAAGCTTGCGGCGTTTATGCCGGAGTACGATGTGGTCGTCGGCCGGCGCGTACGACGCGCCGATCACCTGGGGCGCCGGATAAACGGGCAGGCGTGGACCATCCTGGTCAGGGTCCTGTTCGGCATATCGATTACCGACATCGATTGCGGTTTCAAGCTTTTCAAGCGGCAGTTCCTCGACGGAATCGAATTAAAAGCGAAAGGCGCGATGATTTCGACGGAACTGATGGCGCGGATGGCCGGAAAAGGGGCCAAAATTCGCGAAGTCGAGGTGACGCATCTGCCCAGGCTGGCGGGAGAGCAATCGGGAGCGAATCTCAAGGTCATCGCACGCGCCTTCAAGGAATTGTTCGCGCTGTATTCGGATCTGAAAGCCGAAGGAGCAGGAAAATCGAAGGCAAACGTTTAACGCAAAGCGGATATTCGCGTAACCTTAATCGTCAGGTACTTTACGCGGGCTTTCAAAACAATTATTGATTTTATGGCGTTTTGTTGGGCCGCGGTATGGCATAACAATCGCTACAACGAATGTACAAAGCGGCAGAACGCCGCATGAAACAGGTAGAAGAGGGAGAACCAAGAAGATGAAGCGTACGCTTTCCGCCCTAACAGCGGCTGCCTTTGCAGTCGCCATTGCCGTGCCGGCTTTCGCACAGGAAGGCGCTCCGGCTGCCGCGCCCTCCGCAGCAGCCGCTCCTGCACCTGCCGCTCCTGAAGCAGCCGCTTCCCCCAGTGCCACAAAGAAGCATCACGGTGGCAAGCATCACAAGAAGAAGGCCGAAGGTGGCGAGGGCGCAGCGGCTTCTCCTGCGGCAGCGGCGAGTCCGGCAGCAGCTCAGTAACAAGGATCAACCTGACGATCGCGCAAGAGCGCTTTCGTCAATTCCAAAGCGCGCGACAGCCGGTGCTGTCGCGCGTTTTGCTTTTTCCTTCAATTGTCACCGGATTGCGAATCGCCGTGCCTTCATTCTCGATGATTTCGAATTCGTAATTTTTGTCCCACCGAGCCTGATTCTTTTTCTGTTCGAGACTTTTCCTGCTAACATCGATAGAGTCCGTGCAACCCAAAGGAGTTGCCGGAATACGTAGTTGACGTATCGATTTGCACTGGGCGCGGCGCTGGCGTTTTTGGTCGTTATCGGACCATTGACGACTTCGGGTGCGCGCGCCTCGGCCGATCGAAAGTCAGCGTCGAGCGACGAGCAGGTATGCGATCCGCTGGCCGACTATTTTCTCGGGATGGAAGATTACAACGAGGCTATCCAGCGGCACGAGAAAGTGATCGCTGAGCATCCCGACAACGCTCTTGCGCACTACCATCTCGGCTTCGCCTACGGGCTCACCGGACAGCATCAGAAGGAACTCGAGCAGTATCAGGAAGCGATCAAGCTCGGGCTCGACGATTGGCAGCTTTTCCTGAATCTCGGCCTTCTCTACCTTGAAGCCGGCAACCTGCATGCCGCCGCCGAAGTGCTGAAACTCGCGATCCTGCTTGGACCCGGTCGCGCCGAGACGCACTACAATCTCGGACTTGTCTACCAGCGCGAGGGAAATCTCGACAAAGCCGAGCAGGAAATACTATTGTCGCTGGAAATCGATCCCAATCAGTCTGACGCGCGAAACACGCTCGGCACCATCTACGCCGAAGAGGGAAAGTACAATCGCGCCCAGACCGAATGGAAGGATTTGGTCGACGCCGATCCGACTTACGCGCCGGCGCGCGAGAATCTGGCGATTCTGCAAAAGATCGAAAACGACGAGGCCAAATCCCGGCAGCATCCGCAGGATGCTTCGAACACGCCCTGAGGGGGGAGATTGTGACGGGAAGAGCAAGTGGTGGACGGGCGCGCGCCAGGCTGTTCGGCAGCTTTCGCCTTGTTGTCTCAGCGGTCGCCCTGGCGACGCTCCTAATCGCGCATAACGCGCTCGCATCGACGCACAGTGGACATCGTTCGCACAAAAAAGCGCGATCGACGCCGGTCGCTCTCTATCGCGGCGCGCTGCTCGAAGACGCGGCCACCGGGCGCGTCCTCTATCAGGAAAACGCGGACATGGAATGGCCCCCCGCTTCGATGGCGAAGATGATGCTGCTGCTTGTTGCCGACGAGCAGGTTAAGGCGGGTAGATTCAAACTGGATGAGCCGGTGAGGATCTCAGAGCGGTCCGCCAGCACGGGAGGCTCGCGTATCGGCGTCGTCGAGGGCCAGGTTTATCCGCTCGGCGAACTGATGAAGGCGGCGCTGGTGAAATCGGCCAACGATGCGGCCGTCGCGGTAGCCGAAAAGATTGGTGGATCGGTCGAGGCGTGCGTGCGGATGATGAATCAGCGCGCGCGCGAGCTCGGCATGACGCACACGGAATACCATACCGTCGACGGGCTTCCGCCGCGTCCGCTGCACGATGTCGATCGCACGAATGCGCGGGACTTGGCCACCGTCGCCCGCGCGCTCATCCATGAAACCGATCTGCTCAAGTGGTCGGCGCTGGAGAGTTGTCCGTTCGACGGCGGCGTGTGCATGCTTCACAACACCAATCATCTCGTCGGGCATTTCGAGGGATGCGACGGCCTCAAGACGGGCTTCACTTTCGAGTCGGGATTCAACCTGACGGCGACCGCGCGCCGCGGCAATATGCGGTTGATCGCGGTTATCCTCGGAGCTCCCTCCAACGGTCAGCGATTCGCGCAGGCGGCGCGCCTGCTGGAATGGGGCTTTGACAAGTACACGTCTGTGACCGTGGTCAAAGGCGGCCAGCCGCTCCCGATTTCGGTCCAACTCGATTCCGGTGAGACGATGCAGCCTGTCGCCGCTGGCGACTTGAGCGTCGTCGTTCCGCGATCAGAAGTGGGGGGAATCAAGATTGATTATCGCGTGCCTACGGCAGTGAGCGCTTCTCTCGCGAGCGGAGAACCTGTAGGAGAAGTGGTTGCACGCAATGGCGGAGAGGACGTCGGTCAGATAAAGGCGATTCGCCCTGCGGCGACAGCATCACAAAATACAAACGCTCCCGCGAGCGCCGCTCCGTTGACGGATAGCGCCGCCCCGGTTGCGTATCGGGAGAACCAATGAAACAGGCATCGAAGCAGCGCAATCGTGCGAATCGCCGTCTCGCGCGCAAGCGCAAGCAGGTTCCCAGCCAGGCGCGAGCCCGCAAACGCCGCATGCGCAAGAGCCGCATCCGCGGGAAGTAGGAGAGCCCGGTGAGGGATGAATTCTGCTTCTGCACCCTCACCCGCGCGTCACGACGACGATTGCAAAAGAAGGCAATCGTCGCGCCGCTTGCCCTCTCCCTGGTCAGGGAGAGGGGTTCAGAAAGTTGAGTTGAATGGTGGGGCAGGCGTCCCTGCCTGTCCGTTGCCGCGCGCATCGCCCGCGCGCGGTCGATGCCAATTTGCAAAGCCTCCTGGCAGACCCTCTCCGGGATCAGGGAGAGGGCGGAGCAATTTGTTGCCTCGGGTGAGGATAATCGCCGCGCGCGTATCGCCCACGCGCACTTATTTGCAGATCCTCTCTCCGCCGGAGGACCGGAAAAAGTTCGCATTTTTGTTCCGCCTGTTGGCAAAGCGATCGGACCCAAATTGACATTAGCGAATCGGGCTGGTTACTCTGGAACGTGCCAGTTCGGTTCGCAATTCCAATACATTCGAGAATCCTGAGGCCGCGATGCCGGTAATCGCCGTCATCCCGGCCCGTTACGGGTCCACGCGTCTGCCGGCCAAGGCTCTCGCCGATATCGACGGCGTCCCGATGGTGGTGCGCGTATGGCAGCAGGCGCGGCGCGCCGGCTCTATCGATCGCGTGATCGTGGCCACCGACGACGAACGAATCGCCGCTCCGATTCGCGCGGCGGGTGGCGAGGCGATGATGACCGCGCGCGACCATCCGAGCGGCACCGATCGCGTCGCGGAAGTGGCTCGCAAGGTCGCGGGCGAAGTCTATGTCAACGTGCAGGGCGACCTTCCATTTTTCGATCCGCGCGATCTCGACGCGCTGGTGGCCCCGATGCTCGAGGATCGGACGCTTGAGATGGCGACGCTCGCCACGGCGATTTCCGATCTCGAAGAGTATCGCAATCCCAACGTCGTAAAGGTTGTATGCGCGGGCTCAGGCGACGCGCTCTATTTTTCGCGCAGTCCGATTCCGTTCGGACGCGACCTCGAGGGCGTGCCTGCGGGGACGCTTCGCCATATCGGTGTCTATGCGTTTCAACGCGATTCCCTGATGCGATTTACCGCGATACCACAATCGCGGCTTGAAAAAATCGAGAAGCTGGAGCAGTTGCGCGCGCTCGAAAGCGGATGGCGCATCCGCGTGATCGCGTCGCATGCGCCGTCAATCGAGGTGGATACGATCGAGGATTTGAATCGGGCACGCGGACGGACAGGCAGGGACGCCTGTCCCACCAAAGCAGGGCAGTCAGGGACTTCAGTCCCATTGAATGGTCTGAAGTCGGAGGGGAGGGCTTAGTCATGGAGCGGGGCAAAACCAAATTCATCTTCGTCACCGGGGGCGTGGTCTCATCGCTGGGCAAGGGCTTGGCGGCGGCATCGCTGGGCGCGCTGCTCGAAGCGCGCGGGCTGCGCGTCAGCTTTCTCAAGATGGACCCGTATATCAACGTCGATCCGGGCACGATGAGTCCGCTTCAGCATGGCGAAGTCTTCGTCACCGATGACGGCGCGGAAACCGACCTCGATCTCGGCCATTACGAACGTTTCGTGCAGACGCGGATGAGCAAGCGCAACAACTGCACGACCGGCCAGATTTACGACACCGTTATTCAGAAGGAGCGGCGGGGAGACTATCTGGGCGCGACCGTGCAGGTGATCCCGCATATCACCGACGAGATCAAGCAGCGCATCCTGGGCGCGGCGGAAGGCGCGGACCTGACGATCGTCGAGATAGGAGGGACGGTCGGCGATATCGAAAGTCTGCCGTTCCTCGAGGCGATTCGCGAATTCAGATGGGATTTGGGCCGCGAGAACGTGCTCTACATGCACGTAACGCTGGTGCCGTTCATCCGAACCGCGGCGGAGGTCAAAACCAAGCCGACGCAGCATAGCGTGAAGGAGCTGACGGGGCTCGGAATCCAGCCGGATATCCTGGTGTGCCGCGCGGACAGGACCCTCGACAAAAAGGTCAAGGCGAAGATCGCGCACTTCTGCAACGTCGAGGAGGATTGCGTCGTATCGGCGCCCGACGTCGAATCGATCTACGAAGTGCCGCTGCGTTTCCATGAAGAGGGGCTCGACCAGCGCGTCGTCGAACGGCTCAACATCTGGACCGGCCAGCCCAACCTCTCGAAATGGCGCAGAATCGCGAAGACCGCGCAGAATCCCAAGCAGACGCTGACGATCGCGATCGTCGGTAAGTACGTCAACGTTGTCGATTCATACAAGAGCCTGCACGAGGCGATCGCGCACGGCGGAATCGCCAACGAGGCGCGCGTGCAAATCGACTATGTCGATTCCGAGGAGCTCGAACGTATCGATCCGGCGGCGCGGCTCGCCTCGGCGCACGCGATGATTATCGCGGGGGGCTTCGGCGAGCGCGGTATCGAGGGCAAGATTCGCGCGATTCGCTATGCGCGCGAGAACGTCGTGCCGATTCTCGGCATCTGCCTCGGGCTTCAGTTGATGGTGGTTGAAATCGCGCGCGACATCCTCGGAATCAAGAAGGCCAACTCGCAGGAAGTCGATCCGAACAGTCCCGACCCCGTCGTGCATATCATGGAGACGCAAAAGGACGTGTCGAAGAAGGGCGGAACGATGCGTCTGGGAGCGTATCCGTGCACGATCAAGACGGGATCGCTTGCGCTGTCGCTATATCGACGCAACAAGATTTCCGAACGCCATCGCCATCGCTACGAGATCAACAACGACTACAGGGCGCAGCTTGAAAAGGCGGGCTTCGTCGCGACGGGGACATCGCCGGACGCAGCACTGGTGGAAATCATGGAGCTGAAGGACCATCCGTGGTTCCTCGGATGCCAGTTCCATCCCGAGCTCAAGTCCACGCCGCTCGACCCGCATCCGTTGTTTCGCGGACTGATCAAGGCGGCCGCCGCGCGGCGCGCATCGTTGATGCCGCGCCATCCCAAAGTTAGGGAGCTCAGATCGGCCTTGTGAAGGTGGCCGAAGTCAAAGTCGGAAACGTCACGTTCGGCGGATCTCGCCTCGGTATAATCGCGGGCCCGTGCGTGATCGAGAGCGAGGAATCGTGCATCCGACACGCGATCGCGCTCAAACATATCTCCGAGCGCACCGCGACGCCGATGGTTTTCAAATCGTCGTTCGACAAGGCGAATCGCACCAGCCACGATTCCTTTCGCGGGCCCGGTCTCGAGAAGGGGCTCGCAATCCTGCAGAAGGTGCGACGCGAAACCGGGCTTCCCGTGCTGACCGATATCCACGAAGTCGCGCAGGCGCGCCTCGCGGGTGAATGCGTCGATGTGATCCAGATTCCGGCTTTCCTGTGCAGGCAGACCGATCTGATTCACGCGGCAGCCTCGACTCCGGCCGCGATCAATCTGAAGAAGGGCCAGTTCCTTTCGCCATGGGAGATGCAATCGGTCATCAGGAAGGCGCACGACGCCGGAAGTCGGCGAATTCTGGTGACCGAGCGGGGCGCGTCGTTCGGTTATAACAATCTCGTCAGCGATCCGCGCTCGCTCGTCGTGATGCGCGGCTTCGGATGGCCGGTGATCTTCGATGCGACCCATTCCGTGCAGCTTCCCGGCGCGGCTGGCGGAAAATCAGGCGGACAGCGCGAGTTCATCGCGCCGCTCGCTCGCGCCGCGGTGGCCACGGGCATCGACGGTGTCTTTATGGAGGTCCATGAGGACCCGGATCGGGCGCTCAGCGACGGCCCGAATTCATATCCGCTCGATCGCGTGCAGGTTCTGATCGAGGATCTGAAGCGAATTCACGAAATCTCACGCGAGATGGTATCGCGCGAATAGGCGAAAAATTCCTGGATCGCGGCGCTCCGACCACCTCCTCGCGGGACCTTAGTTTACTT
>DASPQU010000191.1:0-2707 GCA_035624805.1 Binataceae bacterium (SeqCode)
CGACATGCAGGCCACCGCGACAGGATGGGCCAAGGAGACGCCGCTCGCGCCGATTTTCGAGGCGCAAAACGATCTCGGCCGCAAGTTTGTTAAGCGCTCGGCGGAAGCTGCGCGCAAAGTTTGGCAGATCGAGGCCTGACCGTATAAGGGCGGCCTGAGCCGCAACCGACATTGATGGCGCGCGAGGCGTGTTTAAATCACGCCTCGCGCGTTTTTTGGTCAGAACCTCGGGGCGCGCTTTTCAAAGAATGCCTGGATGCCTTCGTGGTAATCGCGGCCGATGTAAACGTTGCGACGCAATTGCTGGATGTACTCGTACGTCTGCGGATTGATCGCCACCGCCTCGCTCAAAACTCGTAGAGCCTCCTTGCATGCAGCGATCGCAGCGGGCGACCGCGACGCGATAGTGCGCGCCATCGCATAGGTGCGTGCCTCGAGCTCCGCTTCCGGGACGATCAGGTTGACGATTCCGACCCACTGCGCTCGCGTCGCGTTTATCGGTTCAGCGGTGAAGAACATCTCCTTCACGATCGTCAGCGGAAGCCGACTCGTAAAGTCGACGAAGCCCTCCAGATTGTACGGCAACCCAAGCTTGGCTGGCGTGATCGCGAATGCGCAGGTCTCGTCGCCAATCACCAGGTCGCACGCCATCACGAGATCGCACGCGCCTCCCCATGCCGATCCGTGAACCATCGCGATGACGGGCGCGGGGAACGTCTTGACCGCACGGATGACCTGTTCGAGCGGATCGTTGTACGGCAGCGGATCCCGATCGGCTTGCGGAAGCTCCTCGATATCGTGCCCCGCCGACCATACTTTCTCGCTGACTGCTGAGCGAAGCACCGCGACGCGCACGCTCTCGCTCTTGAAACGGTCGAGCGCCACGATGATCTCGGCGATCATGTCCGCATTCAGCGAGTTGCGTTTGGCGTAATTGTCCAGAGCAATTGTTCCGATTTGATCGGCGATTTGAGTACGGATGAGAGCCATTGCCTCCCCCTTCGCGGCTGGAAATCGGGACCTATCATATGCGAATTTAGCCGGCGTACAGAGACCTATCCCGGAGGCGCGATGATGGATTTCAATTTCAGCCCTGAAGACGAGGCGTTTCGTGCGGAGTTTCGCGCGTGGCTCGAAAAGAATGCGCCCAAACAGGGATTCGAGAACGCGGATTCGATCGCCGAGGACGACGACCAGGATTGGAATCGCCGCGTCGCATGGTATCGCAAGCTGTGTGAGGGAAAGTGGGTCGGAATCGATTGGCCCAGGGAATACGGCGGACGCGGCGCCAGCATCCTGCAGACCATCGTCTACAATCAGGAACTCGCGCGCGCGAAAGCTCCCCTGCCCTACATCGGATCGGGACTGAGCCTGATTGGTCCGACGCTGATTCATTGGGGAAACGAGGAACAGAAGAAACGCTTCATCTCGAAGATTCTTTCCGGCGAAGAAATCTGGTGCCAGGGATACTCGGAGCCGAACTCGGGCTCCGATCTCGCGTCACTCCAGACGCGCGCAGTCGAAGACGGCGACGATTTCGTCGTCAACGGCCAAAAAATCTGGACGTCAACCGCGCATCATGCCGACTGGATCTTCCTGCTCGTGCGCACCGACCCCGACGCGCCCAAGCATAAGGGCATAAGCTACCTGCTCGTCGACATGAAATCGCCCGGCATCACGGTGCGTCCGCTGGTGCAGATGACCGGAGCGAGCGGCTTCAACGAGGTCTTCTTCGATGACGTTCGCGTGCCGAAGAAAAATCTCGTCGGCGAAAAGAATCAGGGATGGCAGGTCGCGATAACGACGCTGATGTTCGAGCGTCGCGGCTCAGGTGGCGCGGGCACGGGGATGATTCGCGGGTTGGCGCGCCTCGCGAAGCGAATTCAACGCAACGGCCGGACGGCGTGGGAAGACAGCAGTGTTCGTCAGAAGATCGCGGAATTCTATTGCGAGGGCGAGGCTCTTAAGTACACCGGCTTTCGCCAGTTAACACGGCGGCTCAAGGGACTGCCGCCGGGGCCCGAAGGCTCAATGATGAAACTGGTCAGCACGGAGCTGAACTGGCGAATCGGAATCTTCGCGATGGAATTGCTCGGCGCGTACAGCCAAATCGAGTACAAGGCCCCGATGGCGATCGACGACGGGCGATGGCTTTATGCGATGCTCGCGTCGCGCGGCGGCACGATCGCGGCTGGAACCAATCAGATCCAGCACAACATCATCGGCGAACGAGTGCTGGGGTTGCCCAAGGGGTAGTTCGCGGTTCGACTTAAGGGCCGGCTCGTCTTACAACTGACAGCGAGATGCCCACCCCACCGGACCAGCCAATCAGGATTTTCACGGCGCGGCGCATCATCACGATGTCTCCGGGATGGCCGACCGCGAAAGTCGTCGCGACCCGCGGCGGACGTATCCTTTCGGTCGGTGACGCTCTCGATGATCTGAAACCCTGGACCGATCGACATCCGTTTGAGATCAACCGCAGCCTTGAAGACAAGATCCTGACGCCCGGACTCATCGATCCGCATCAGCATCCTCTCCTCGGCGCACTGCTTCCGAATCTTCCCAACGTCGCCTATCTCGACACGCCCCAGGCATACGGACCCGACGTTCCGGGGGCAAAGAGCGAGGCCGAGGTTTTCGCGCGGCTGAAAAAGTACGATTCAGCCTTAACAAATCCCTCGGAAACTCTGCTCGCGTGGGGATG
>DASPQU010000192.1:0-6959 GCA_035624805.1 Binataceae bacterium (SeqCode)
GGACGCTCGCCCGCCTGCGCCATCAGATGAGTGAGATAGCGGCGGAAGTCGTCCTCGTGATGGAGATAAACGTTGTAGGAAAGAAAATCGAGAAAACCGAGATCGAGATACTCAGTCGTCGGATAATTCGAGTACGTGAACAGCCCGTCCGGATCTATTTGCTTGCCGATATCGTGCAGCTCGGCAAGAAATCGGCTGACCGCGCGCGGCCCGTGCCATCGCACCATGTCGGAACGGATTTCATTGCCGAGGCTGTACGCGAGAATCGCGTCGCCGAAGCCGCGCACGTCCTCGACTCCGGTCCGGATGGCGTTTCGGATATCGGCCATCATCTTCGCTGAATCGAGAAACGCCATGTGAAACGGCCACGGAATCCCGACCATCAGGCGTAACCCGTGCTTGATGGCCTCCTCCAGCATCCATTTCGGCGGGGCGACGTACACGCGCAGGACGTTGACGCCCATAGTACGCATCAGGGCGAAGTCCGCCGCCGCCCGCTCGGGCTCCGGATATCGCTCGCCGCGTGAATTGGGCGGGAAGGGACCGTAGGAAACTCCGCGCGCGAAGAATTTCTTCTCGCCCTCGAAGAGATACTTGCCGCGAGCGGTGATTCGACCCATCCGGATGAGCTAACCGCAAAGATGCCCACGGCGCAACGCGTCGAGTGCGCATGCACGGCAAGAAACGGCATCAAGAAACTATCGAGCGCGCCGCAAGAAATAGACCCGCGAGATCAGCCCGGTTGAGGGTGTCGCCAAAAAGGTGTTGGTTTTATGAACGCGTTGCTGCCGGTTAACTAGCTGCGATGTACACTCAACCCGCTTCGATGCTATCTTGTTGCGAGCAAGCGACACTGAACGGAGATCGAAAGGTAATGCAGGTCAACCTTGTCTTCGAAGGCGGCGGAGTGAAGGGGATCGCGCACGTGGGTGCCCTACATGCGATCGAAACGAACGCTTTGCTCCAGAACGCGCACATCGAGGTGATGGGAGTTGGTGGTTCCAGTGCCGGGGCCATAATCGCCGCGCTTTACGCAGCTGGCTATTCCGCCCAAGAGATGAAAGACGCGTTGGCTCTCCAGCCCTTGGCCGATTTGCTGGGGCGAACGCCATGGAAAGCCGAATCTCTTGTGCGCTTTCTGTTGCGTAAAGGGATTTACTCGACCAACGGCATCGAGTCTTGGCTTAACAGTTTATTACTCGCTAAAGGAGTTGACGGAGATCGAGGAATCACAAAGGCGCAGCAGAGTAAATTCAGACGTCAAGTGCCCTGCAGAATCGTTTCGACCGACTTAACCAATGGCAGGCCCAAAGTGTATCGGTCCGAAGAGGACGGCGGGAAGGGGCTTGCAAAGGCAGTGCTTCAATCCCTCAGCATTCCGCTCTTCTTTCAACCCTATTCGGACGGTGGCGACCTGTTTGTTGACGGCGGCGTGGTGAGCAATTATCCGACCTGGCTGTTTCACGAGAGCGACTTTCCAACGATTGGGGTGCGGTTGCGTAGCACTTCGCCTCAAGGCGCCAAATCGGACTCCGGTACCGTAGATTACCTTCGGTCGCTGTTAAATACGATGCTATCTGGCAACGACGAGCGTGAGCGCATGGCGCCCCGCTTGCGTGAGATTCTGATTCCGGCCAATACCGTCTCCAGCATCAAGTTCAAGCTGTCCAAGGCCGAGGAAGGCGATCTCTTTGCGGCCGGCCACACGGCGGCGCTGAATTTCGACTGGACGAATCTGCCGTCGACTCGTGGATGCGTATTTAACGATCCGAACGCGGCGGTCGTTCTCGAAAATACCGCTAACACTCTCAAGGAAATCGTGCGGTCGACCAATCGGACTGGGAAGCGCCGCTACGAACTCTACGAAGAAACCTGGACTTGCCTTCGCAGCGGTGGTGCGAAAATCGAAACGCACTTCCGTCTCAAGAACGAGGGTACCGATCCAACCAGCGTGATTCGCACCGAACTAGTGTACGATGAACCGGTTGGCATCAGCTTCGACGATCTGAAATTTGACGTTAGAGTAGACGCGCCCGGAACCTGCAGCGCAATGATACTTCCGCTGGAGAACAAAAATCAGCTCAAACATTACGGGCTGTGGTTCATCCCTCCGATCCTTGGTGGCGAAACTCGCGAGGTCTGGGTGAAGTTAATCGCGCCCAGACTTTTCGGGCAGCTCCTGCAAAAGAAGATGTCGGAGGTCGCATGGGTCCTAGAACACGAAAACGGTATAGACCTCGCCCTGCTTGAGGTGAGGGTGCCAAAGGAACTCGGCGCGCTTGTAGTCGAGGCTCCCCCCGGCACGACTGCAGGTAAAGCGGAGACAGCCCTAGCGGGTTCGGACGACGAGTTTCATCGTGCGAGATGGCGGCTGGAAGGTCTCAAAGGCACACTCGACTTCGCAGCCAAGCTGGTCTTGCGGTAGTCTACGCTTGATCTTTGCTTCGCTTGATTGGCATACGCATCTGCCTCATGCGCTTTGAATATAAGCACGTAAAGGCCCTCGATCAACACCCGCAGCAAGCGGGTTCGGTTGCATCCGAGCCCGTTCGCTATGCGTTGAGCTAACCGCAAAGATGCCCACGGCGCAACGCGGTCGGATCGTTGCTGTCTGCGGGTCCGCGACCGCCTTGACTCAAGCCGACCCCCCTCGCGACAATCGCCATACCCGGCGCATGAATCCACAAACGAGAACAGCTTGAGCTCGCCGCCCCAATATCGTCTTTCCGAACGCCTTCAACGTCCATCGACATGGTTCACCGGCGTCAGCGCCTCCGAAGAGCATCGCCATCGGCGGGTGATACTGCGCGCATGGATGATCCTGAGCAACGCGATCGAGAATTTCATCGCCAATGACGACTTGTTGCGTGCTTCGGCCCTGACCTACACCGTCACGTTGTCCATCGTCCCCATCCTCGCACTGGCCTTTTCAGTCCTGAAAGGTTTGGGCGCGGCCCAGCAAATCGGACCGATGATCGAAAAAGCGCTGCCGCTCGGATCGCCGCAGGTGACAAACCAGATCATGCATTACGTCAACAACGTAAATGCCGCGGCGCTGGGAACTGCGGGCGCGGTATTTCTGCTGGTCACGGTGATCAGCACGATGGGCAATATCGAACGCGCGCTCAACACCATCTTTCACGCGCCGCACAGCCGCAGCTACCTGCGGCGCTTTTCCGACTATCTGAGCGTGTTGTTCACGGTTCCGGTGCTGATGACGGCCGGCCTCGCTCTGACGGCGCTTGTGTCTGCCGAGCTAACACGGTTGCCGCATCTGACCTCGATGACGCCGTATCTGCTCGCGTGGGCGGGATTTTTCTTTCTGTACGTATTTTTCCCGTATACCAAGGTGCACTATACCCCCGCGCTGATCGGTTCGTTCGCGACCGCCGTGCTGTTCCAGATCGCGCAATGGGGCTACGTCCGATTCCAGGTAGGCGTCGCAAAATATCAGGCGATCTATGGGGCAGTCGCGACGATTCCTATTTTCCTCGTATGGACATACACCGCGTGGGTGATTGTGCTTTTCGGCGCGGAATTGACGGCAGCGGTTCAGCGCGGCGATACCGCCATAACGCTCGATCTTCGCGCGCCCGATTTCGCGCGTGCCGCGGCGCTGCTCGCGATGCTTCGTCTGGCTCATTACCATGAGAGCGGCGGCGAAGAGGTCAGCTACGAATCGCTCGCGAGCCGCATGCAGGCGAGCCTCGAACGTATCGAGCCGATTATCGATAAATTCAAGGATGCGGGTTTCGTCGTGGAAGATCCCGAACGTTCGCGCGCGTGGCGAAGGAATATCGTGTTGTGCCGCGCGCCCGCGGCTATTCCGGTCGCGGAGATTCTGCGATGCGCCGACGAAAGCTTCGACGACTCGGGCGTGGGCGATCTGCGGGTCCGCTCCATTCTCCAGAAAGCGCGCGACGCGGAAAGAACCTCGGTCGAGGGGATGACGCTTCAGGATTTGGTGAAAGCGCAAGCCGTGTGAGCCTGGGCCCAGGCGCGAATCAGCCTCTGAATCTCTTGCATACCCATCCATTCCCGCGTAACGACTTGTCGCAAATGAAAGAACCAAAATCCGCTGATCTGCGCCTCAACGGCGTGCGCATCCGATACCAGGATTGGGGCGGAAGCGGCGCGCCAATCGTTATACTGCACGCGACAGGACTTCTGGCGCGAATCTACGCGCCCTATGCGCGGGCCTTCACGAAAATCGGTCGCGTGTTCAGCTACGATCAGCGCGGCCACGGCGACAGCGGACTTTCGCCCGACGGTGAATACAACTGGGCGCGCACGATGGACGACCTCGAAGCGTTCCTCGTCGCGATGCGTCTGAATGGCGTCTGCGCGTTCGGGCATTCCGCGGGCGCCACCGCGATCGGATCGCTCGCTGCGAAACGTCCGGACCTGATCGAACGCGCTGTGTTGTCCGAGCCGGTGATTTTCGAATCGCCTACTGCGCCCGAACTCGGATGGCGCAATCCGTTTATCGAGCGCACTCTCAAGCGCAAGCGGAGTTTCGCGAACGTCGATGCGATGTTTGCGAACTTCGAGAAAAAGCCGCCGTACCATACGTGGCGACGCGATATTCTGCGCGACTACTGCGAATACGGCACGCGCCCGACGCCGGAAGGATCGCGCGAGCTGAAGTGCGTGCCCGAGGTCGAGGCGCGCTTCTATGAAACCTCGCGGGATTTTGACGGTCTCGGGCAGATTCTTCGCGCGGACATTCCCATGCTTATCCTGTTCGGCGAGAAGAGCGATTCTCTAGCTTCGACGCTCGCTGACAAAGTCGCCGCGCGCCGCCGCAAAGGCCGCGTGATCAATGTGCCCGATACAGGCCACTTCATGCCGATGGAGATCCCCGATCAGCTCGCCTCGATGTCAGAGGAGTTTTTCCAGAACGGCTGAAGTTCGCGCTACACCAGCCCGTGGATCTTCGCGAACGGGTCCCATGAGGCGTCGCGATGCCAGTCGTATTCCATCCGGTTTGCGATTAGCTCCGCGGTCTTCAGGTCTTCGAGCTTCGCAATCAGCGCGAGCGTCATATCGATTCCCGCCGAGACGCCCGACGAGGTCCAGAATTTTCCGTCCTCGACCCATCGCGCTTGCTTGATCCAGTTCACTTTCGGCCCCTGCTCGGCGACCCATTTGAACGCAAACTTGTTGGTCGTCGCGTTGCGACCGTCGAGCAGGCCTGCCCGCGCGAGCAGCGCTGTTCCGGTGCATACCGACATCACGAAGCGGGCGCTCTGCGCGCGCTCGCGAATCCAATTCAGGAAGCGATCGTTCGAGACTGCATCGCGCGTGCCCAATCCTCCCGGAACAAGAAAGATGTCGAGCGGCGGACAATCGTCGAAGCCATGATCGGTGGCAGTTCGCGGACCCTGGCGACTCGCAACCGCCCCGCCTTTTTCTCCCACGGTCAGGACTTTGCATTTGCCTGATTCCGCAAGCATCCCGAACGCTTCAAGCGGTCCGAAAACGTCGAGCAGTTCGAAACCCGGAAACAGGATTGCCGCGACCGTCAGCGTATTTGCCATCTCTCTTCTCCGGCGAAATGAGTTCTAAGGTTGTTCGAGAATTGCGCGCGCCTCGTCAGTGTAAGTGCGCTCGGAGGCCCATACAATGAGAGGAGGCTCGACGCGCGTCTCGACGCCGCCTCCCTTGCTGGCCTCGACGAGAATCGCGCTCGCCGGCGCGTTGGCGTAAGGATGCACGAATCTGATTCGCTTGGGTTCGAGACGACGCGCGCGCATCACGGAGATCAATTCGGCGCTGCGCGCCGCCGCCATCACGAGCGCAACGCGCGCGCCGTCGCGAGCGTATCGCGCGGCAGCCTTGACGATATCGTCGAGCGCCGCGGCGCTCTCGGCGCGTGAGATACGCCGTTCGTGCTCCGGGCACTCGCGCCCGGCCCCACCCGCCCGCCACGGAGGATTGGCGATCACCAGATCGAAGCTCGCTGGCTCCAATCCTGCGATGCTCCGCGATCGAAGATCCGCTTCGACGGCATGGATCGATTTCAGGCCGTTGAGTTCAGCGCTCCGCCGAATCATCGATACCATCCTGGGCTGAATTTCGATCGCGGCGATCTCGCGCGGGTTATGGAGCGTCGTGAGAATCATCGAAATCACGCCCGATCCTGCACACAATTCCAGGACGCGATCGCGTCCGCGTACATTCGCGAATCGTGCGAGCAGCACGGAATCGAGCGAAAATCGGTATCCGCGACGCGGCTGGATAACGCGGATGCGCCCGCCTAGGATGGTGTCGAGGGTTTCGTCAGAAGCGATTGTTTCCATGAATCCGGCCGAAAAGGGCGAACGCTACGCGCGCATTTTCCGCAAGGCGGGAACCTTTCTCAGCAAGGGCAACATAGCGCGCGCCGTCGAGGTTCTTAAGGAGGGCGTTGACGTCGCCAAAGGATACGGCGACGAGAAAATGATGGGCCGTTTTCAAGACGAAATTGCTCGCGTGCAACAATCTCCCGAAAATGGCGAGGGACCAGACGGGATCACGCAGTGATCGTCCTGCGTTGACGTCCATGAAATCGTTCTTAGCCTTTATACAAGTCGCAAGGCACGTGATTGCGCCGTGACTTCGATCGGAGGAATGGCAAATGTCGGCACTGCTGATTGTTATCATCGTGGTCGCGGCCTACCTGGCCTTCGCATATAACACGCTGGTCCGCGCAAAGAACGGCGTCGATAACGCGTGGCGTCAAATCGATGTCCAGCTCAAGCGCCGTCACGATCTCATTCCCAACCTTGTAGAAGCCGTCAAAGGCTACATGCAATTCGAGCGCGAGACGCTCACACAGGTTGTCGACGCGAGGACCAAGGCGGTGAGCGCACCCGATCAGGCGTCGCGGATGGCGGCTGAAAATCAACTGACCGCGGGACTCGGGCGACTGCTTGCGGTGATGGAGAATTATCCGCAGCTCAAGGCCGATCAGAACG
>DASPQU010000193.1:0-4600 GCA_035624805.1 Binataceae bacterium (SeqCode)
GTCTCGACGCGCGCAGCCGCGACGCGTTCTTCCGCATCTACGACGAAATCGCTCGTAGCGCGACGCTCATTTTGTGTTCGCATCGCCTAGAGGAAATCCAAAATCTCGTCGAGCACGTGATCGCGCTGGAGAACGGAAGTATCGCGTTCGACGGTCCGGTCGCGGATTTCCTCGATGCGCGAACGGTTGGCGTCGTCGAGGTCTACGATGTCTCGAACGGCCGCGCTGATTGGTTCAAGGATCGCGGCTTCGCACCGGGCGCGTCGGGCGCATGGGCCCGCAGCGTGACGTGCGCCGAAAAGATCAAGCTGCTGCGTGAGATAGCGTGTGCGTGCAACGGCGACCTCAGAAATATCGTCGTGCGCGACATGGAAAGTGTCGAGACGGAACGCTGAACTCCGGAGGAACTGTTATCGCCCCGAAGCGCAAATCCCGGGTTGGAACGGCGGTGGCCGCAGGCGCTCTGCTGATTGTTGTCGTCGCTGCAATCATGGTCGTGCGCTCGCAGCAGCTTCCTTCGAGCGTTCGTGCAATCGTGTGGGACCGCGAATCCTGCGCGCATTGCGGGATGACCATCAGCGATCATCGCTTCGCATGCCAGCTTCAGACCGTGTCGGGCGAGATCTACGATTTCGACGATCCGGGATGTCTGCTCAGCTTCCTGGGCGAGCGCCATCCCGCCGTTCATGCGATCTATTTTCACGCGCTCGAAGGAGAGACGTGGCTGCGCGCTCCTGCGGTCGCATTCATTACCGGACAGCATACTCCCATGGGCTACGGGCTTGGTGCGGTCGCCGACGCGACTCCAAATGCGATCGGCTTCGAGCGCGCGCAAAGCATGATTGCCGAACTCGCGCAGCATCGACACGACGCCGGCCGGATGCCCGAAGCAAACGCCGGAGACATGCGATGACGATTTCAAGACAACACGTTGCGGCGATGGCGCATCTCGATCTCGCCGAAGTCTTGCGTTCGCGATGGCTCGGTTTTCTCATCGCGTTGTACGGCGCGCTCGCGGCGATGTTCGTGCTGGTGGGGCTGCGTGAATCCGACGTGCTCGGGTTTACCGGGATGGGCCGCGTGCTGCTCTCGATGTGCAACGCTCTGGTGCTTTTGATTCCTTTGCTCGCATTGACGGGCAGCGGACAAGTTGTGAATCGCGCGCGTGAGGACGGCACGCTCGAACTGTTGCTCAGCCATCCGATCTCGCGCGCCGAATACTTCGCAGCCGTCTCGATAGTGCGCTACGGCGTGTTGCTTATGCCCCTGGTCGTCCTGATGGTTGCGCTCGGAATCTACGGGCGCGTCGCGTTCGGCGAGGCGATGCCGTGGGGATTCGTCGCGCGATCGGTTGCGGTGTCCGCATCGCTAGGATGGGCATTCGTGGCGATCGCACTGGGGGTGTCAGTTGCGGTACGAAGTCAGGCAAAGGCGATGGTCTATTTGCTCGTGATTTGGGTCGTCGCAGTCGCGCTGCTGGACTTCGCACTGATTGGGATGATGCTTCAATGGCGGCTCAACGCCCAATCGGTTTTCATCCTCGCGTGCATAAATCCCGTCGAGACGGCGAGAATGGCGCTGCTGTCGTCGGCGGATGTGTCGTTGAGCGCACTCGGCCCGGTCGGATTTTTCGTCGCTAATCGAATCGGAACACACTGGCTGTTCGCGCTGGGCGTGGCGTGGCCGATCATTGTGGGCACTGCATCCTGGTTCGCGGCGTGGAGATATTTCGCGCAAGGAGATGTTGTATGAGTTTCTCGATCGGTTCCCGCGCAGTCGCCGTGGCGGAGGTGCGGGAATCGGATTCAGGTGTAGTCGGGAAGAGGAGAACTTCGATGGCTGCACGTCTTTTGGGTTTCGAGCACAGTCTTGAAGCTCCTGTATCAGTCGCAACGCGTGTCGGCTTGCTGGCGCTGATTGTCGTTATGGCGCTCAGCTATTTCGCCCCGCTGTGGAGGATCGGGATGATCGCGCCGCAGTACCCGGCGGGACTGCACGTGGACATCTACTCGTACAAGGTGGTCGGCGGAAACGAAGGCCACGATGTCGACGAGATCAACGAGTTGAATCACTACATCGGGATGGAGAAGATCGAAAAAGCCAACCTTGCGGATCTCGACTGGATGCCGTTTGCGCTGGGTCTGCTGATGCTCCTGACGCTGCGCGTCGCGTTTATCGGGCACGGACGCAGCCTCGTCGATCTCACCGTGCTGACCTGCTACATGATGGCGTTCGCGTTCGGACGCTACGTCTACCGGCTTTACATCTTCGGCCACAATCTCGATCCGAAGGCTGCCGTGCATATCGAGCCGTTTATGCCGGTCGTATTCGGCACGAAGCAGGTCGCAAATTTCACGGTAAGCTCCTATCCGCAAACCGGTGCGATGTTGATCGCCGCATTTGTTACGGGTTTGGTTGTGCTGACGCTCTGGCACATCTGGAGCAACTTTCCGTCAAGGTCTTCGCCGGCGAATTGATATGATAGCCTGGCCGCGCCGCAGAGCGGCGGGTCTTTCGATCCGCCGCTCGTTTCTATTCGACCGAACTCATCGGGATGAAAGCCGTCGAGCCGTCGTTCATCTCGATTCTGAGCCAATCCTTGAGAAAGCCGGTGACGTGTACCCATTTCCCGCGCTTGAGGCGGGCTACGACCTTTGCGTCGGTGCTCGGATCGGCGTACGCGCGGGAATCGCGCGATATCATGAAGCGCTTGTCCAGCGGTTTGATTGCTTGAGTTGAGACCGCGGCCGTCGGTGATGCAGTCGGCGCCGGAGTAGCGGACGCAGATTGTATCGACGCGATTTGAACAGGCGGCGCGAGCGCGGGTGACGGCGTGATCATCCAGAACGGGGTCGCCTGTGAGCGATCCCACAGCGTCTGACCCAGCGCGGTTGTGACGACCGCTCCTCGAATCGTGCCGGAAAGCACCATCGAGTTCGGACCCGCAAGCGAATAGCTTCCGTTGCGAGACGCTCCCAGAACTTTCGAATCCGCGCGCCACTTGCCCTCGCGCGCCTCGAATTGCCCCGAATCGACGCTGCGCCCGCTGAACAGGTATCCGCCGCTCTGATCGAACTGAAAAGAAAGACGCCAGCTGAACTTTCCGAAGTTGTGGTTCCATTCCCAAATCGCGGGCTGCGCCTTGATTCCAACGATCGCAGCGCGCTGCACAATCGCAAACGTATCGCCTGCGGGAACCGACGGGGCCGTATCCGACCATCGCTGGGCCAGGGTCCAGAACGCGGTCGGAACCGCCTGGATCAGATTCACCGGAGTCGGCGGATCCACGCCGGGCGCGAGCGCGCCGAGCGGACGTTGATTGCCGTCCGCGGTTTCGAAAAACACCTGCGAATCGCGAATCACGACACGACCGGGTTCTTCATACGCCACGCCGTATTGATACGCGCCGTCGCTTTCGAGCTTCAGCGTGAAGCGCATGTTATCGGGGCCGAGCGCATTCGATGCCGTCCACATGCCGACCATCGCCGCGGCGACCGGATGCTCTTCCCTGGACAGGAACCGCCATCCGAAAAACACCACGACCAGCACAAGAATCGCGAGGGCGCCGATTCCGATCGCTTGATTACGGGTGGACAGGCTGCCGCCGGCAGGCACGCGAATTTGCGTCGTTGCGGCCGTCGTCAGTGCGCCGGTCTGAACGCGATTTTCGAGCAGCGCCTTGACGGTTTCGACGATGCGATCGAGATGGTTCTCGAACGGAGGAGGGAGCGCATCCAGCCAGTGCGGCGTTCCGAGAAAGTATTCGAGATTCTTGCCGGGTTTGATGTCCTCGACTCGCAGCGGCACGATTCGCAATCCCTTGCTGACCGCGCGCTCGACCTCGCGCACAATCTGCGGCGACGTGTCCGCGCTTTCCGTCAGGAGCAGCACCATCAATCGCGAGGACTCGATCGCGTCGATAATTGCGGCGCCCCATTCCATCCCGGGCATGATGTTGCGCGGCGCGATCCAGCATTGGATGCCCTCGGATTCGAGCTTCGCGCAAAGGGAGTCGGCGTAGGCCTTGTCCTTCGACGAGTGGCTGATGAAAACGTCGTGCATCGTTGTGAATTTTGAACGGCCGCCCCCGGCGCACTCCTTTGATGTTCCCGGCGTCGTAGGATAAGGAACGCTGGGCGATTATGGAACTTCCCCCGTCAGATACTGATACGCACTCCGCGCCGCCAAATCCAACGCACGCTGCGCGATCGACACTGGCGCATCTAATCGACGGTGCGAATTCCACCGCAGTAATCCAGCAAAGGCCGCCGACCGATCTGCGCCTTCCGCTTGTCATCGGCGTCAGCGGCCATCGCGACCTTCGCGTCGATTGTCGCGCGAGTCTGGAGGAGCAGGTCCGTCGGATTTTCATCCGTCTGAAGTCTCTCTATCCAAACACTCCGCTGATGGTGCTTTCGCCGCTTGCAGAGGGCGCTGATCGGCTGGCGGCGAAAGTCGCAGTCTCGCCCGAAATCGATGCGCGCCTTGTCGTGCCGATGCCGATGCGGCGTGAGCACTACGAACGCGATTTCGTGACCGCCCGGTCGCGCGACGAGTTCGCGACGATGCTCGCATCGGCGGCGACCACGATCGAGCTTGG
>DASPQU010000194.1:0-4389 GCA_035624805.1 Binataceae bacterium (SeqCode)
ATCCTTCATCAGGTTCGCGATTACATCGATGCGGAATCCGTCCACTCCGCGATCGAGCCAAAATCGAAGCACGTCATGCATCGCGCGCACGACCTCAGGATTTCGATAATTCAGGTCGGGCTGCTCGACGAGAAACGAATGCATGTACCATTCGCCTGTCGCCGCATCGCGCTGCCACGCCGGGCCGCCGAACGTGCTTTTCCAATTGTTCGGCGGTGCGTCGCCGCGTCCTGCACGCCAGATGTACCAATCGCGCTTCGGATTTGATCGCGACGCGCGCGATTCGCGAAACCACGGATGCTGATCGGAAGTGTGATTTGGAACCAGATCGAGGATCATTCGGATGCCGCGTCGATGCGCCTCGGCGAGCAATCGATCGAAGCTCGCCAGGTCGCCCAGATCGGGATGCACGCCGCAATAGTCGCTGACGTCGTAACCCCAATCGCGAAGCGGCGACGGATTTATCGGGCTGAGCCAGAGCGCATCGATTCCGAGCGAACGCGATGTGCCGTCGTTGAGATAATCCAGATGACTGCCGATGCCGTCGAGATCGCCGATTCCGTCGCCGTTCGAGTCGGCGAAGCTGCGCGGATAAATCTGGTAGAAAATCGCGTCGCGCCACCAGTTCGAATCCGACATCGCAGGCGGTTGAATCCGCTACTCGGCCAGGCCGAGTTCTTTGAGTCGCTGACGTGCGTCGTCCGCCAGTTCCCGGGGTACCATCAGGCGCGTACACACGGCGGGCGTGGTGCCAAGCAGGCGCGAGGAGTCGGAATCGAAGACGAAGCACTCGACACCCGCGCCCGCGAGCAGATCGCGAGCGATCTGCACCGGCGTCGGATCGATGCTTGATAAAACCTCGACCAGCTCCGGCCTGTCGGTTTCGTGCTCCATGAAAGAGTGAAGGACGCAGCGCGCGATCGCTACTGAACGCCGGCGCTCTGCATCGCCTGTATTCCCTTAACTCGATTGTAAACGACCCAGATCACCGCCGCCAATCCCACAACTCCGATGATTCCGTCGAAGCGATGGAACCATGGGCCAAGCGCATGCCAATGCTCGCCGAGTACGAATCCCGCATACGCCAGCCCCAGGCACCAGAAATAAGAGCCGACGACCGTATAGATCGTAAACGGCCAAAGTCGCATCCTCGCGACGCCGGCGGGAAACGCGATAAAGGTCCTCACTACAGGCAGAAGGCGGCTGATGAATACCGCGTGCGGGCCCCATCGATCGAAGAAACGATCCGCGATTTCGATTTCGTGTGGGGCGATCAGCACCCATTTTCCATAGCGTAGCAGCAGATCCCTTCCTCCCTTTGCGCCAACCCAATAGGCGGCGTATGAACCCAGAAGGCATCCTATCGCGCCCGCGATCGCAACCATGTTCAGCCCGAATCGCCCCGTCGCGACCAGGTAGCCTGAAAACGGCATGATCACTTCGGACGGCAATGGTATGCACGCGCTTTCCAGAGCCATCAGCAGTACGACTCCCGGATACCCGAGTGCGGCGATTACGGCCACGATAAACGCGGTCAGAGCGGTGAGCAGCTTGTCGATCATAGTTGCCCCGACAGAGTGCCATGCGAGGGTCGAAGAATCGAGCAGGGGTCGCGTAACGAAGAATTCATCAAGCGGTTATACGTCTCATCTACGAGCGGCTATTAACTGTATATATGTTGAACGCTTGACTTAAGATCGGCGTTGGTCTTTAACTGCATATATGTTGAACGGCAAATAAACACTCGCGCCATTCCGGCCCGCGCTGCCTGATATCGCATTGCGCCAAGCGCCGGAACGATGCGGCGTGGTTAGGGGAAAGAATAGTGGCCAAAAGATCGCTAACCGTGACAGACAACCGCACCGGCAAGACCTACGAAGTCCCGATCGAGGACGGCAACGTCATCCGCGCCGCGGCGCTGCGCGAGATCAAGGAATCGGCCGAGGACTTCGGCCTCATGTCCTACGATCCCGCGCTGGTGAATACTGCGAGCTGCCGCAGCCGGGTGACCTTTATCGACGGCGACAAGGGCATCCTGCGCTATCGCGGCTACCCTATCGAGCAACTCGCCGAAAAGAGCAACTACCTCGAAACCGCGTACCTGATCGTCAAGGGCGAGCTTCCCGATCGCAAACATTTCGCGGCGTGGGAGCAGAACATCAAGATTCACACGATGGTCCATGAGAGCATCAAGAGCTTCATGGACGGATTCCGCTACGACGCGCATCCGATGGGGATGCTGCTCGGGACGGTCGGCGCAATGTCGACGTTTTATCCGGATGCCAAGAACATCTTCGATCTCGAATCGCGCCGGCTGCAGACACGCCGGCTCATCGGCAAAATGCCCACCGTGGCGGCGTGGGCGTTTCGGCACAGCCGCGGGCTCCCCTACGTGTATCCGGACAACGATCTTTCCTACACAGGGAATTTCCTTTCGATGCTCTTCAAGATGACCGAGATTCAATACAAGCCGAATCCGGTCCTTGAGCGCGCGCTGGACATACTGTTTATCCTGCACGCCGATCACGAGCAGAACTGCTCGGCTAATGCGATGCGCGCGGTGGGCAGCTCGCATCCGGATCCTTATTGCGCGACCGCCGCCGCGATCGCAGCGCTATACGGTCCGCTGCACGGAGGAGCCAACGAGGCCGCGATTCGGATGCTGATGGAGATAGGCAGCAAGGACAAAATTCCCGCGATGATTAAGGACGTCAAAGCGGGTGAGCGGCTGCTGCAGGGCTTCGGCCATCGCATCTACAAGAACTACGATCCGCGCGCGAAGATTCTGAAGAAGATGGCGGCCGAGGTATTCGAAGTTACGGGACGCAACCCGCTCATCGACATCGCGGTTGAGCTCGAGCGTATCGCGCTGGAAGACGAGTACTTCATCAAACGCAAGCTCTATCCCAACGTCGACTTTTATTCAGGGATCATCTACCAGGCGATGGGATTCCCGATGGAGATGTTCCCGGTGCTGTTCGCGATACCGCGTACGTCGGGATGGCTGGCGCAATGGGCGGAGATGGTGCGCGATCCCGAGCAGAAGATCGCGCGTCCGCGCCAGATCTACACCGGCGAAGTGGTGCGCAACTGGATACCGGTGAACGACCGCCCCGCGCCGACGATGCGCGAGGACGCAGTCAGCGAAGCGATCTAAATCGGACACGATTTCTGCAACGACCAAGGGCCGGGCGCGCCGAGCGTCCCGGCCCTTTTTCTTATCGCACTCCCGCATTGGCGATAGCTGCGCGGCTCTGCTACGTAGCCGTTTCAGGTTGGGATTCCGGAAGCCATGAAACGCTCTTTTCTGACTACTTTCGCCCTCGCTGCGCTCGCAAACGTAATCGTTGTCGGCTGCGCGGCGCAGAAACCAAAAGAAGTGCAACCCGCGCTGGTTTTTGGAGAGAGCACGCCTGCGTGGCGCGGCGATGCCGAGGATACTCTCAGCCATCTTTACGACAATTCGCTCTCGCTCGATGACGTACGCCTTCAATCGGATCTGTCGCAGACCCATCAATGCCTTTTCACGGCGGACTTCGGCGCCAATACTTCGGCGCCGTCGCTGCGTGTTACGGGCGCGCCCGGAGACTCAAATTTCAGCCTGGGTTTTGCGGCATCGGGTCTCGCACAAGCGGGCGGGACAACAAATCCATGTCCGGCATCAATGGCGCCGACTGAGGTCACGATCGATCTCACGCCCGGTCTTGCGATGGATAAATTGACCGGTTCCGGCACCGCTCGTCTGGTCACCGGCGGAGCGACATTTACCACCGAGCACGGGTATTTCGAATTCAAGCTGGTAGTTTTCGACCAGGTCTCTCATATGGCGACTGCGACGTTTCGCTTCGTGATGACTAATGAAGTCGACCCGCACGATCCTCGAGTTTTGGCGATTACCAACGGTAGCTTTACGACGCCTTTGCATTAGCAAATGTATTCCAAGAGCATCTTTTCGTCTCTGAAGTTGGCAGAATCCTGCCATTCTGGTATGAAAGCTACTGGGAGTTTGTAAACGGCGGTCATCCGGGCCGTTCTTGGCATCCTCTGAGCAGCACATGTCGGAAATCGGGATCAGCAAACGCGCTGGAATGCGCGACTGGGCGCGGGGGTCGGTGAAGCTGGCTATCGCCGTAGTCGCCGGCATCTGCGTAATCACGATCTTCACGTTTAGCGTCCGACGCGCGATCGGGGCGCCGATTGGAAAACTCGCCCCAGTCCAACTCGTCGCGAGCGTCGTTCCAGTTTCTGACTCGGGGCCGGCTGAGGACTCGGGGGGATTCCATATCTTCATCGTGCTTGACCCCATCGACGCGCATCGCGTGATAAACGGACGCGAGTTGGAAGCGCGTATCAAGATACGTCTGACGCGCCGGGGATTCCCGAACATCG
>DASPQU010000195.1:0-2394 GCA_035624805.1 Binataceae bacterium (SeqCode)
TCGAGCCGCAGGCTTTCAGCCGGGCAATCGACCATCCAGCTTACGAGGCGAACGCCCTCCTCCATCTCGATAACAACCGGACTGTAGGGCGCAAAGGCCGCAAAAGATGGAATCGCGGGATGTTCGACTGTCGTCCAGGAGAAGATTCGGCCGCGTCCGGACGATTTCGCCCATTCCCATTTCCAGGAGCCGCATTGAGCACACGTATCGCGCGGCACATGACGCCATCGACCGCAATCGCTGCAGCGCTGAAACCGCAACTCTCGCTTCTTGAGAAATGAATAGAACTCGCCGGCCACATCGAGACGCGGAGGCAGTGGGATATATTGATTGCGGTTTTCCATCTTCTTCGGCCAGCTATCGGCAGCTCATCGGCGCAGTATCGCTAAACTTCCGTCACCAAAGTCGCCCCATCCCGTGACGAGCCCCACCTCCGCCTTGCGCACCTGACGCTGTCCGCACTCGCCGCGGAGCTGACGAGTCGCTTCGACGATATGGTTGGCCCCCCATACGTGCGCTTCGGACAGCAATCCGCCGTGAGTATTGATCGGAAGCTCGCCGTCGAGCGCGATGCGTCCTCCGCGAACGAAGTCTTTCGCTTCTCCGCGCTTGCAGAATCCGAGCGCCTCGATTTGGAGCATCACGACATAGGTGAAGCAGTCGTAGATTTCCGCGAAATCGATATCGCTGACGCTTACGCCGGCCATCTCGAACGCTTTGGGCGCAGCGAAGCTAAGTCCGATCACGAACGGATCCGGACGAGATACGATATCGTCGGCGGGGTATGGATGACCTTCGGCCATCCCTGAGATGTAAACCGGTTTCTTGCGCAGATCGCGCGCGCGCTCGGGCGAAGTGATTACGATTCCGCACGCGCCATCGGTTTCCAGACAGCAATCGTAAAGCCGCAGCGGATAAGATATCAGGCGGGCGGTCAGATAATCTTCCATCGTCAGGCGACGCCCGCGCATGAACGCCTTTTCATTCAACTGGGCGTTGCGCCGCTGGTTGACCGCAATTTCGCCGGTCGCTTCGGGCGGCGTTCCATAAAGCTGCTGATGTCGCGTCGCGATCAGTGAATACCAATTCGCGGGGACGGGAGCGCCGTACGGCAGGTAGTATTCGGTTACGGTCGTGAACAACGCACCGGGGAGCGCGCTGGGACCGCTGCTGCCGATGTTTTGCACGCGCATCGCAGAGTAGCCGTTCCACCCCATCGGGATGAGAACGTTGCGCGCGACGCCGGCAGCGATCGCCATCGTCGCACTCTGGATCGAGGCGACCGGACTCGCGCCGCCCATGTGGACGGTAACCGCGTAGCGCAGATTCTCGATTCCAAGATTGGCGGCGAATTGCTCAGCCGTTGCGCCAACCGACGGAGCGATGATGCCGTCGATGTCGTGCGGGCTCATGCCCGCATCGGCAAGCGCGTTCATCGACGCCTCGAGCATCAACTGCAGTTCGGTCTTGCCCGACCCTCTGGTGAAGGCCGATTCCCCTACTCCAACGATGCACGCTTTGTCGCGCAGCGATTCCATATCCATCCGTACGACTACGGATCGTCACTATGCGATATCCGCGGTTAAGGAAAGCGCGCAGGTCCGACAGGCGATCCACGGCTTCGGGGTTTTCGATTAACCAACCGATCGGTATGTTTTGGCTTTACAATCGACCGGTGGCGGCGCTATGAGGTCGTGAGAACGTCGGGATTCCACACACGCCGGGATTCCACATTCGAAGGAGTAGGCCATGCTCGAAATCGGAGTGTTTCATAATGGCGCCAGCGATCTGCCCGTCGTAACGACCCCCGAAGGCGTTACGGTCAACGACGGATCGCTTGCGGAAGTTCACGAGAGCAGCCAGCGCACGCTGGTCAATCAGGTGCGCCAGGGAATATTGGCGGACCGGCTCGGCTTCAACTACTTCTTCATGACCGAACATCACTTCCAGCCCGAAGGCGCCGAATTCAGTCCAAATCCTCTCCTTGCCGAAACAGCGATCGCCGCCCACACGAAACGGATTCGTCTCGGGCAGGCGGCGAACATCGTGACGTGGTGGCATCCGGTGCGTATCGCGGAGCAGGCCGCGATGCTCGACGTTCTGAGTGGCGGGCGCCTCGAGTTCGGAATCGGACGCGGATATCAGCCGCGGGAGACGGAAGTCTTTGGATGGCCGTTCGCGACGATTCAGGATCAGGAGCGCAATCGCGCCTATTACGAAGAGGCTTACGAGATCATCATCAAGGCGTGGACGCAGCCTTCGTTCTCGCATCGCGGACAATTCTTCACGATTCCGCCGGTGTTCACGCGATGGAACCATCGCCAGACGATCGCATATTTCAACATGCCCAAGGCGGGCAGGACCCTTGACGAGGTGCTCAAGATTGGCGGTCCT
>DASPQU010000196.1:0-3008 GCA_035624805.1 Binataceae bacterium (SeqCode)
GAATCGACAGGAATAATCCGGCGTCGCCCCAACACAGTTCCTCCGTCGTGACCACGGTGTAGACGTTGCGCGCCTGAGGCCCTCGCGACGCCTTCTCCGCCTTCTTCGCGCGCCCTTCGCCGATCGTCACGTCGGCCTGAGCCGAGGCCGACCACATCGCCTGGATGAACTGGTCGGGCCTATGGTGTTCGTTTTCGTCGCATTCGCGCGAGATAGGTCGCATCATCTGCTCGGCGACCATGTGATACATGCCGACGCGCTGCGCGGTTGAAGGTTCCAGTTCAAAATCGATCATCGTGGTTCTCCGTACTCAACGGCGCCTGTATCTAAACGATTGCGAGTGCGTCGAATGCCGCCAGGCCGCGCGCGTTGCGCAGCCACATCTCGACTGGATGTTCCCGGATATATCCGTGTCCGCCGAGCACCTGCACGGCGCTGTCTGTGATTCTAAGCACCGCGTCGGCAGCGTAGTTCTTCGCCAAATAGCTCGATTCGAGCGCGTCCTGCGCGCGATCGAGCTGCCACGCCGCTTCCCACGCGAGCAGACGAGTCGCGTCGACCTCCAAAGCCATATCGGCGAGCATGAATGAGACAGATTGCTTGGTCGCGATCGGCACGCCGAACGCGCGACGCTCTTTGGCGTAGTCGCGGGCGTACTCGAAAGCTCCGCGCGCCATCCCGACCGCCATCGCAACCAGAGCGACGCGCATCTCGGACATCAGCCGCGAATAGTTGATTCCCTTTTCTCCGCCGACGCGCGCGTCGAGTCCGACACGGCAATCGTTCAACTCGACCTCGAATGTCGCGAGCGGTTTGAGACCCATGTTCTTCTCACGCGCTCCGATCGTGAGACCGGACGCGGATCGCTCGACGACGTAGGCGTCGACGCCGCTGAAACCGGCGGCGTGATCGGCGGCGGCATAAACGAGGATTCGGTCGGATTGGTCTGCGAGAGGGACGAAGCACTTCCGACCGCTCAACACGATCGAGGATCCGTCGCGACGCGCTCGCGCGCGCATCGCGGTGGAATCGAAATCGAATGAGGGTTCCGTCAGCGCCGCGCTTACCGCGATGAACGATGGCGCCGAGTAGGGTTTCAGATAGCGCGCCTTTTGTTCGGGTGTCCCCATCTCGAGGATTGGGAACACGAACATCCGGGGAGCGAGCGAGTGCGCAGCGATCGACATGTCGCCGTAGCCCAGTTCTTCGCACACGATCGCACTGGTTACGGCGCTACGGGTATCCCCGTCGCCGCCGAACTCGGTCGGGATGGCAGAACGCACGAGGCCGAGTTGCGATATTTTCTCGATCAGCTCGGACGCAATCGATCCGGATTCATCGGCAGGTCGAGCCGCCGGACGGATTTCGTCGCGCGCGAACGCGCCGACCGTGTCGCGGATCATCTGTTGCTCTTCAGTCAGTTCGAAATCGATCATTTAAGTTGACGGATTCCCCCAAATTGCAAGTTACGCGCCGGCTGAGATTCCAATGAAATTGCGCTGCTCGTGCGCGCCGACCGATATGCCGCGTGGACGAATGATTGAACCGCCACGCCTGCCTCGAACGCCGGGTCCGGTGCGCATTCTCCACGGACGGCGGCCACAAACGCCGCGTCTTCCAATGCATAGGGTACGCGGATTACGTCACGCATGGGAGACAGGTACGGACGCTCGGAAAGGATTATTTCCTCGAAGCGCCGGAGTATATCGACCTCGTGTATCCGTTCCTCGAACCCGTCGCCGCGCTGCACGCTGATCGGACCCACCGCTTCGTGATCACACGCGATAAAAAGGTTCTCACAAAAGACCTCGAGCCGCCGATTACTAGGCCGTTGGATCATCCGATGCCATATCGAGATGAGTTGACCGTGGAACCCGCGGACAAATTCGAATTGCAGCGAGCCGAAATCCTCGATCCCGAGAGCGCCATTCAAGTTGCGGGTCGCGCACGATACGCGCCGGACGGGACCGAACATCCACGTGAGAAGATCGAAATCGTGCACGCTGTGTTCGATCAACGCGCCGCCGCCCGTCTGCGCAGGATCGTTTCGCCATGAGCTATCGTGAACTCCGCGCGTGGGAAAATCCTGATCGTCGCGCATCGTGACCGCCAGCATCCGGCCCGCTTCGGGCTGGCTGCACATCTCTTTAATGACGGTGAACACGGGAGAGAACCGCAGGACCAGTCCGACCTGCGCAATGGCGCCATTCTCCGCGATCGCAGCCTGCATCTCGACGGCTTGGGTCGGATTCATCGCAAGCGGTTTTTCGCAGAATATCGCTTTGCGAGCAACTGCGGCCTTGATGCAAACCTCGCGATGGCTGGCCGGCGGCGTGCAGATGTACACAGCGTCGATGTGGGGATCGCCGATCAAATCGTCCGCAGAATGAGCGAGACGCGCGCCGGGCCACTTGTCGACGATGAATTGCGCGCGATCGGTGTTGCGATCGTAGACCGATTCTACACAGACCGAACCCTGCGTCCGGTCAGCGACCATACGAAGCATGATCGAGTGCGTCTTGCCTATCATGCCTGCGCCGATAATTCCGACGCGAACCGGATCCGCGCCCGATACCATCATCCACCCTCCGTTCGTTGCTGACGCCGGATACGCTCGCGTTCTCGTGCGCGACTGTATGCAGTCTCCGGCTCCTCGACCCGCGACGGCGGAGGCACAGGCTTGCGAATCTTCGCCATCGGGCTTTTCGCCCTGCTGCGTTTCTTTCTCACGATGAAGCGCTCACGAGAAAATCGAATCCCACGAAGCTTAACTGCAATCCGGTGATTGCTCCCCGCGCTGCACGTCGCGAGAAGAAGCGATCCGATGCGCATCGGGTGCATGGTCCTGCAATCGTTATAGCTGCATGATTGATTCCTGCGCGGTTGAGTTGGTCGGAAGCGATGAGACGAAGATCTAGGTATGCCTTGCCGGAACGCCCCGCGCGGCGATGGGCAGGTGCGATCGAGAGTTCGCGTGCGAATCGATCGGCCAGTTCTTCGTCAACCTC
>DASPQU010000197.1:0-8715 GCA_035624805.1 Binataceae bacterium (SeqCode)
ATTCGAGTTCATCGGCGGGATAGCGATGCTCCGGGCCGAGCACGCATGCCACGCGCGCGTGACATAACGACGCGCAATCGGATTCATGCTCCACGCGATGCACTAGGCATCGAGAGATATTCCATCCCGAGTCGCTGTGAACGGCGGACGCAGGGCATGCGGTGATGCAGCTTCGCGCCTCGCATCGCGGACACGGATCGAAGCCGACCGCGTCTCCCGGTTCGTCGATTTCGCGATCGATCAGGAGCGCGGCGCGAAAGGCAAGCCACGGGCCGTAGATCGGATTGACCATTACGCCGAGGATACTGGGCCCGCATATTCCGGCGATTTTGCCCAATTCCATGAAATTGAGCGTCGCGCCTCCGTTCATGAATGGATACACGGCCTTCGCGACGACGCCTTCGCGCGCAAGCGCGGGCGCGATTTCGTTTTCGACAACCCCGCGCGTGAAGTCGTCGAGCGGATGCTGGCGGCGCGCCCATTCGGAGTGTCGGTTGATGTGGTCTTTGAACGAGTTCCAGAACGCGCCGCCGCCGCTGGCGATCACGATTATCGATCGGGAATTACTCGCGATCGCCGCCGCGCGGCTCGCGGGCTTTACGGTGTCGTCGTAGCGCGAGATCGGAATGGCGGCGACAAGATTCAGCCCGCGCAGCGAGGCGGCTTCGCGAACGATTTCGACGAGGTGGTGCACTCCGACCATCCTATATCGATTCACGGGTGGCGTTGAGAGACGGCCTTTGCTCGGAGAGCCGCTGCTCTGCGATAATTCCTAATCGGGCGATGGCTGAGATAATCCACATCCGCGAAATCATCGAGCAGCGCGAGATCGCGCGAAGCCGCGCCCGCGATCGTCAATCGCTCGCGCAAGCCGTGGAAATTCTCAAAGAAAACCTGCGCGCCGTCGCCGACGAGATCGCTACCGCTCCCGCGCCGTCGCAGACCGAACTACTGACGCGTGCCGAACATCTGATCGCGCTGATTCGCTACGGCATTTCGATGATGGGCGAAGCCACCGCGTCGCCCGACGGCGGCGAACCCAACTTCTCGGCGCGGCGCGGCTGATGAGCGAAGAGCTGAGCCTCAAAATCGTCGGAATCGAACCCGGACCGGAGACGGTCAACGCCCAGTATCTGACGATCCACACGACGCGCGGCCCGATTCCGATCATTCTGCACGCTGCGCCGCAGCCCGGACGCGCAGCGCTTTGCATCAGCGGCGCGATTGGCGGTTTCGACGGACCCGCGAACCTTTACGTGCGATTGGGCGAGGCGATGCCTGCGCGCGGGATTGGCGTCGCGCGTATTAACTATCGGCATCCCAACGATTTCGGAGAATGCGTTCTCGATACCCTCGCCGGGTTGTCATTTCTGAAAGGCTATCGCTATCCGCGCGTCGCGATATTGGGACATTCGTTCGGCGGCGCGGTTGCGATCAATGCGGGAACGCTGACTCCCACGGCGACAGGCGTCGTCGCGCTTTCCAGCCAGCTGGGAGGTGCGCACGTCGTCGCTGATCTCGCGCCCAAGCCGCTTCTGCTGATTCACGGAACGGCAGATACCATCCTGTCGCATCAGAGTTCCGAGATGCTGTTCGAGCGCGCTGGAGAGCCGAAGACGTTGAAGCTCTTCGCGGGCGCAGGGCATTCTCTGAAAGAACTCGGCGACGAAATGACCGGGCTGGTCATTGACTGGCTCGTCGCAAACATCTGAAAGGAGCCTCCGTGGCGAACGAATCAAACGTCGTTCAATCTCCGCAACAACTTCTCGCTCTCTTCCAAGGCTTCATGGGCAGCGCGGCGACTCGAGCCGCGCTTGATTTGGAAGTCTTCACGCATATTTCGCACGGTGCGGACACCGCCGAGAAGCTCGGCGCGTCGAAAAACGTTTCTCCGCGCGCGATGCGCATCCTGTGCGACGCGCTGGTCGCGTTCGGCGTGCTCGGGAAAACAGAAGGCCGCTACACTCTGCCTGCTCCGACGCAGATGTTGCTCGTCAAAGGATCGCCCGCATACATCGGCGCGATGGCCCGCCTGATGGTCAACCCGATGATATGGAACGAGGCCGGGCGCCTCACCGACGTGGTGCGTGCTGGTCATTCGCTGGTCACCGCGAGTGCCGAAGCGGCGAATAATCCGTTCTGGGAGGAGTTTTCGCGCAACTCGCGCCAGATGGCCGCGATGGCGGGGCCGTCGGTGGCAGATGTCGCCGCCGCGATGTTTGCGTCGGGGGTGGAGCCGAAGAAGATCCTCGATATCGCAGCGGGCTCGGGCATGTATGGATTCAGCGCGCTCACGCGTTTTCCGAATGCGAAGTTGGTTTCTGTCGATTGGCCGAACGTGCTCGAACTCGCGAAGCCGACTGCCGCGCACATGGGACTTCAGCATCGCGTCGAGTTTCGTCCCGGCGATATCTTCAGCGTCGATTTTGGCAGCGGCTACGATCTGGTTCTTGCCGTGAACATCTACCATCACTTTTCGATCGAAAAGTGCATCGAACTCAGCAAGCGACTGTGCGCAGCGACCGCGCCGGGCGGCACAATCGTCCTGGTCGACGCGATTCCCGACGAAGCCCGCGTCGAAAATCGTTTCGCCCTCGCGTTCGCGCTCACTATGCTCATCTGGACCCATGAGGGTGACACCTATACGCTTTCGCAATACGAAAAGATGCTGACCGCGGGCGGATATCACGGCGTCGAATTGAAAGCGGTGCCGGGCCCCGCGCCGATGCAGGCAATCGTCGCGCGCAACTAGCTTTTCGGACGACGAGTGTGCGTCGTTGCCCGGAAAATTCGAATCGGTTGTGAAACGGAAATGAAGATCAAAGCCGCTGTTGTCGGAGCGACAGGAATCGCCGGCCAGAAGGTGCTGGCCGCCTTGGACAACCATCCTGATTTTGAAATCGCGGCGCTGGCCGCGTCCGAACGGTCGGCGGGAAAAACTTACCAGGAAGCGATCACGGATGCGTCGAGCGGAATCCGGCGATGGTACGTGGCGGGAAGCGAACCGCCGGCCGGGGCGCTCGCGCTCGAAGTGCAGGACGCCAAGTCGCTTAGCCTGAATGGAATCGGTGTGGTGTTCGCAGCGGTCGAGTCCGACGCGGCGCGCGAACTCGAGCCCATCTACGCGAAGCATCTGCCGACCATATCGACCGCGCGGCCGCATCGGATGGACGCCGACGTCCCGCTGATGGTCCCCGGCGTGAACATGGATCACGCGGCGATCATCCCCGAGCAGCGGCGGCGTCGCGGATGGAAGGGTTATATCGCGGCGACGCCCAACTGCACCGCGATCGGGCTTGCGATAACGCTCAAGGCTCTCGACATCAAGTTTGAAGTCGATTCGATCATCGTCACCACGATGCAGGGAATCTCCGGCGCGGGCCGCGACCTGCCTGCGCTCGACATTCTGGAGAACATCATTCCGTACATCGGACGTGAAGAAGAACGCGTCAGGATCGAGACACCGAAGATTCTCGGACGACTCGGCGAAGGCGCGATAGCAGACGCCCCAATTCGTATCAGCGCGACGTGCACGCGGTCCGCGGTGCTCGAAGCGCACACCGAATCAGTCGCGGTATCGCTCAAGCGAGCGGCCGGCGAATCGGAAGTGATCGCCGCGTTCGAAGAATTCGGTCGCGAGTTCACCGGGATGAACCTCCATAACTCGCCTCGGCACATGATCACGTATCATCGCGATCCGACGCGGCCGCAGCCGCGACTGGATCGCGACCTCGAACGTGGCATGACGACATCGGTTGGACGACTTCGTCCCGACGAGGTGATGCCCAACGGATGGAAGTATATGCTGGTTAGTCATAACAGCGAGATGGGCGCGGGACGCGGCGCTGTGCTGCTGGCCGAGTATCTGCGTCACGCTGGATACGTCGGCTGACCAGCTTTTCGCGCGGGGGATGCGATGACGAAAGCCGAACTCATCGATACGGTCGCGAAGGCGACGCGGTTGCCGCGCAAATCGGCGGAGACCGCAATCGAAGTCACCTTCGAACAAATCGCGCGCTCGATTCGCAAGGACAAACGTTTCTGGATGCCGGGGTTCGGTACGTTCACGGTTCGGCGTCGGCGCGCGCGCAAGGGCTTCAACCCGCGGACCAACGCTCCGATGACGATTCCTGCCGCGCGCACGATCGGATTTCGCCCCGGACCAGAACTGAAAAAAGGCATCTGAAGTCCCGCCATCTTCCACGTCGAAGCGCCGGTTGGATATTTCAACATCGGCAATTATGCTTGCGCGTATCGAGGGCGCCTATCGATGAGTGATCTCGCAGCGTTAGATCCGGTTCGGTTCAAGCAGGTTCAGCGCGAATCGTGGAACGCTGCCGCTCCCGCATGGGAGAAATGGTGGCCGATGTTCGACGCCGGTGCGCAGCCGATTGCCGATCGACTCGTTCATCTGGCCCGTATCGGCGAGGGAAGCCGCGTCCTCGATATCGCGACGGGGACCGGCGAGCCGGCAGTGACGGCGGCGCGAGCGGTTGGGCCGTCGGGGCGCGTGCTCGCGACCGATCAGTCGCCCGAAATGATCGCGGTAGCAAAGCGTCGCGCCGCATCGCTCGGACTCAAGAATGTCGAGTATCGCGTCGTTGATGCGGAAGCTCTCGAATTGGGCGAAACGGGCTTCGATGCGGTCCTGTGCAGATGGGGGCTGATGTTCGTCGCCGATCTCAACAGCACGGTCGCCGGAATCGCGAAGTTGTTGCGCAAGGGCGGATGGTTCGCGACTTCCGTTTGGGCTACTGCGGACAAAGTCCCGATGATAAGCATCGCCTCGGACGACGTCCGCAAGGTCGCGAACCTTCCTCCGCCACCGCCCGGCACTCCCGATCCTCTGGCGCTTGCCGATACAAATGATCTGAGTAACGCTCTGACGAAGGCAGGCTTTCGCGATATCGAGATTGAGCGTCAGATCGTGAATTTTGAATTTGATTCGCCCGAGTCGTTTTTCCAGTGCCGCCTCGATATGTCGCACGCGTTTGGCGTCATGCTCAAGAACCTCTCTGCCGAAAAACAAACGCAGATCCGCAATCTCGTCATTGCAGGGGCGCGTCGCTACGCGGATTCATCGGGGCATGTCATCACGCCCAACGAGGCGATAATCTTCGCCGCGCATATCTGAACCTGGAGAAATCAGATGAAACCGGTCCCCTACGTCGAGCGCCTGAACAATTACTATCGGAGCCAGGGATTTCCGCCTTACGCGTGGACGATCAATGAGACCGCGCCGCTGACCCCGCTTCGAAAGCCGCTCGGCGAATGCCGGGTGGCGATGCTGACGTCGGGAGGCGTATCGCGAAAAGACGCTTCGCCCTTCAATCCGCAGGCGCGCAACGATCTCCGGCTCGACGTCGTTCCGGCGAACACCGACGCGGGATTTTTCGAAATCCACGACGACTACTACGACCATGGCGACGCCGAGCGCGATATCAACTGCATCTTCCCGATCGACAGGCTTCGCGAGCTGGCCGTCTCGGGCGCGATCGGTTCCGTAGCTCCTCATCATTACAGCGGCTTCATGGGCAGGATTTACGTCCGCAGCAAGGTAACCGACGAGGCCGCGCCAGCGCTCGCCAAACGCCTCAAGGATGAGAAAGTCGATGTATTCGTGCTGGTCCCTGCCTGACCCCTCGATCACCAGACCGTTGGTCTGGTTGCCCGTGTGGTCGAGGAGAGCGGGATTCCGACTGTCGTCGTATCAACGGGGCGCGATTTGAGCGCACAGGTGAAACCGCCGCGGACCGTGTTCGTGAATCATCCGATGGGAAACACTTTCGGACGACCTTTCGATGCCGAGATGCAGCGCAGGATTCTGCTCGACGCACTGCACGCGCTTGAGAGCGTGACCGTCGCGGGCACGATGATCGACCTGCCTTACGAATGGCACGAGGAGTTCGACATCAGACTCAACTCTCCGCGCCCGAAGCAGGACGAACCCGCAGCGCCCTCAAGCTGACGATGCCCGAAAGATCTCATCCGACAAACTCGCTGTTGCACTACTCCCCGGCCGTCATCGTCGTGGCGATCGCCGTAGCCGATTCCGGTCGGTTCGCCGACCCCGATCTCTGGGGACATGTGCGGTTCGGGCAGGCGGTCCTCTCCGCCGGGCATCTCATCACCGCAGATCCATATTCCTATTCGGCGCCGGGTCATCTGTGGCTCAACCATGAATGGTTGAGCGAAGTCCTGATGGGATGGCTTTACAACGCGTTCGGTATTTTAGGCCTCAAGGCGATGAAGTTTGCGTGTTCGACCGTGATGGTTATCGGGCTCACGATGGCGCTTTCTGAAACCGACGCGGACATCATGGTCCAGCTCGCGCTCTTGCTTGCATCTTGTGTAGCAATCGCCCCGCAGATGGAGTTTCGTCCGCAAGCGTTCACGTTTGCACTGCTCGCGATCCTTATGGCGGTGCTTGCGAGGCTGACATTTCGGGGCCGCGCGCCGATTTGGATTGCGATTCCGCTGCTGGCGTTATGGGCAAACCTGCACGGCGCCTTTATCATGGGTCTCGCAACTCTCGGCATCTATTCCGCCGCCACAGGAGCGATCGACATCGCCGCCGGCCGCGGTATCGGTCGAGCGCTTCGGCTCTTTGCGATCACTGCACTGGCGACGTTGGTGACTCTTGCGACGCCTTACGGGATCGGCACCTGGCAGGCCGTGTTGCACGCGCTACACAACCCGCATACGCGCGTCGTCGTGAACGACTGGCAACCCATTTCGAGAGCGATTAGGGTACAGCTGACGACCGGGCCGTTCGCCGCCTACTTTATCTATCTCGCTATTGTGATTTATCTCGCGACCGCGACCTTTTTCGCGCTGACGCCGGAGACGATAGACGCACCGCTGGTTGCGGTCGCTGCGGTGATGGTCGTATCAGCGATTATCGCCATCCGCAACCTGCCGATTGCAGTGATCACGAGCGTGATTCCTCTCGTGTATCACGCAGATCAATGGCTGAAGCGTAGGCGTTCGGCCACGGGACTGTCGGAAGCCCAACCGCTGCGCGCCAGCCCGACGAATCAAGCTATCGTGCTAACCGTGGCGCTGGCGCTCGCCATCCAGACGGGACTTTTCTCACCGCGGATGGCCGCAGGCGATCCCTATCCGGTCGGCGCCGTGCAGTTCATGAAGGAGCACGCGATCACCGGAAATATGCTCCTGGGGACCTTCGGGTGGGGTGAATATTTGATCTGGCATATGTCGCCCCAGACCCGGGTTTTCATCGATGGCCGCTATGACACGGTCTTCCCGTCAGAGGTCATTGACGACTATTTTGCGTTCCATTTCGCGCAGCCCGGGGCGGCTCGGACTCTGGCGAAATACCCGCACGATCTGATCCTCGTCAGCAAGGACATGCCCGCCTATAAAATGATATCCGACAATCCCGACTGGAAGCTCATCTACAGCGACAATGAATCGGCGCTATTCGCCCGCGCGAGTTCTCCCGCGGCGCATCTTCCTGGCGTCCCCGTCATGGCCAAGGCGCCTCCAAGCAACTTCCCGTAATCGCAACTGACGGTATACCCGCTCAACCTGTTGCGCCGAGGGCACTCACTACGCTCCCGCGAGCGCGTGAAGCTGTTAGCGATGGATCAAGACCCAGAATGCGTAACCAAGTACCGCAAACGTCGCGCCCAAAAATGCCAATGCTTCGACTCCCATGATCAGTTGATCTCCCAAAAGAGTTTGCTTTTCGCACGGCTTGATGATGCATTTTGCACGCCATGTTTCTGCTTTTTGCAAAGTCATGGAATTTGGTGGGCTTGCTGGACCTCGCGGTGTCCTCCCTCACCCCTGTCATGCCCTCTTCGTAGGCAGTTGCCGCCCGATTGTGCCGCGTGAACGCATCTGGCTCCCCGACAATAGCGACCGTAAAGAAAGCCTGTGTTCTCTTAAGGCCCCCAGAGTTTGAGTCTGGAAAATCTGAACGTGCGCGGAAACTGATGTACGATTGAGCGACCCCGAGCGCGGCAGAGTTCGTTCGGCTGAATCCACCCCGAACCCGGTCGCCTCGTCGTGCTCGCCGAGCTATACCATCGTCTGTCGCTGTCTATGAGTTTACAGTCAATGACTGTACGTAGACCCCGATTCGTTGGAAACCGACAAGCGAATCGTCGCGCTCAGAACGGGCGGCGACGACAACGACGGTGGAGCCGCGCGCAATTTAGCGGTCCGGCGCTGAACCAATCTCCGCTCCGATTGTCCTTTACCGTAAAGGCGAATTTTGCTTGTATCTTCGCGGAGTTAACCCGCGCGTCCCAAGGAGCATACGCTACATGGCGATTAAAGCTGCCGTTTTCCACGGCCCAAAACAGCCCCTCACCATCGAGGAGATTGAGATCGACAAGCCGCAGGATCGCGAGGTCTTGATCAAGACTGTCGCAAGCGGCGTGTGCCACAGCGATCTCCATTTCGTCGACGGCTTCTATCCGTATCCCGCCCCCTCCGTACTCGGCCACGAAGCTGCGGGAATCGTCGAAGAAGTCGGCAAGCAGGTCACCTATCTCAAGCCGGGCGATCATGTGATCGTCTGCCTGTCGGTTTTCTGCGGATACTGCGACCAGTGCATGTCGGGCCATCCGAACCGATGCTCGAACAAACAGGCCACGCAGCGCGCGCCCGGCGACAGGCCGCGCCTGTCGCAGAAGGGCCAGCCGATCTTTCAGTTCCTCGATCTCTCCTCGTACGCCGAGAAGA
>DASPQU010000198.1:0-5518 GCA_035624805.1 Binataceae bacterium (SeqCode)
AGATGGGCGAGCCGCAGATGGGACTGCAGGCGCGATTGATGTCGCAGGCGCTGCGCAAGCTGACTTCGATAATCGCGCGCTCGCGGACGATCGTCATCTTCATCAACCAGATTCGGATGAAGATCGGCGTGATGTTCGGAAATCCCGAGACGACCACCGGCGGCAACGCGCTCAAGTTCTACTCGTCGGTGCGAATCGATATTCGCAGGATCGGCGCGATCAAGTCCGGCAACGATGTGATCGGCTCGCGCACCAAGACCAAAGTCGTGAAGAACAAGGTCGCGCCTCCGTTCCGCGAAGCCGAATTCGATATCCTCTACGGCACCGGTATTTCCAAGGAAGGCGAGCTGGTCGACCTCGCGTCCGACAACGGAATAATCGAGAAGCTCGGCGCGTGGTATTCGTACAACGGCGAGCGAATCGGACAGGGACGCGAGAATGCGCGCGACCTGCTGAAGGCGAATCCCGCGATCGCCGACGAAATCGAGGCCAAGCTGCGCCAGAAACTCGGGATCAAAGGCGTCGTCGTGCCGCCTGCGCCGGTGGAACTAACGCCTCAGGACGAAGCGCGCTCCGCGCCTCCCTCGCGCAAGAAAGGTTAGTTTCATAGATTTTCGCGAGGAGCCCGATAGCGCGACTCGCCCTCTTCTTAGCGCTCTCCCTGACCAGGGGGAGGGCAAGCATCACGGCGATTGCTCTTCTCTTGCAATCGCCGAGGCGCGCGGGAGGGGGTGCGGCAAGGCTTGCGCGCCGCAGGGCGATTCGCTTCTGTTCTCGCAGCCGTCGCTCGATTATCCTCGACGTTCCAATCCACCGGGAGGGAGCATCGCGATGGCGAATTGGTTCTCCGCAATCACTACCGAGCTGAAGGATTTCATCCAACAGCAGAAAGTCTTCTTCGTCGCGACCGCGCCTCATCAGGGGCGAATCAACCTCTCGCCCAAAGGGATGGACACGTTTCGCGTCCTCGATGCCAACCGGGCGATCTATCTCGATATCACCGGAAGCGGCAACGAGACTGCCGCCCATCTCCTCGACGACGGGCGCATCACGATCATGTTCTGCTCCTTCGACTCCAAGGCGCAGATCGCGAGGCTCTACGGACGCGGTCGCGTGATCCATCCGGGCGACGCGCTTTGGAGCGACTATCTCGCCAAGTTCCCGCCCGAACCCGGCGTGCGCCAGATTATGGAGATCGCGGTCGAATCCGCGATGACGTCGTGCGGGTACGCTGTGCCTCGGATGGAGAATCTCACCGAGCGCGACACGCTGAGAAAGTACTGGGAGAAGAAGATCGACAAGGTCCCCGATTATCAGCGCGAGAATAACCTGCGCAGTATCGACGGGCTCCCGACCAGAATCTTCGACAGCACCACCGCGTCTTCCGATGGAGATTCGCAGACGCTCGCCCGCAAGTAACCGCTGGGATGGACGAAACGGTCGTCCATCCGCGCGCGCAGCAATCGAGAAGCTCAGGCGCGGTATGATGCGCGCGTAAACTGCCAGTCGAAGCGCGGGCGGCTTGGGCTTGCGCCCACATACGTGGGATCGTATCGTCAGCGTCATAGGTCGCGCGATGATATTCGAACGTGCGTTGCCGCGTTCCTTAACGGGTGTACTGTTTGCCATCTCCCTGTCTGCCTTGACGGGCTGCGGTTCGAACCAGCCCCAAAGCGCCGCATCGGCTAATGCCACATCTACCTTGCCAACCGCGCCGAGTGCGCCGCAGGCATCCGCGCCGACCGCCGCGCCCCTCGATCTGTGCAAAGCTTCGCCCGAGCCGCCACCGGATTTGGCGAAAACGCCGGGCTATCGGCAGCTATTTGTCCGGGTAACCGACGCATCGGGACATCCGATCGCCGGACTCTCCAAGGGCGATTTTGTAGTGAGCCAGAACGGACGAACGATTCCCATTGGCTTCTTCAACGACAGCGCCGGAAAGGCTCCCGTTTCGCTCGTAATCGTCCTTGACGCGTCGGGCAGTATGTTTTCGAAGTTCGTTGTCATCGACAAGGACAAGAGGACCACGGTACGCGGATCATTGGACGGCGTCGTCGGAAGGCTCGACCAATGCGACGAAATAGCCGCGCTTGCCTTTGGTGCGTCCGACGAAGACAAGGCCCTACAAAAGTACCAAGCCCTTCGGTACACATATGCGCCGCAGTTCAGTCATAAGGTTCTTGCGACCACCTCCCAAGTTCGGATGGTTCAGGCCTTCACCACGAGCGGTGAACTCCCTTTGACAAAGCTTGAAGCGCAACTCGCGGGTGGAGAGACACCATTATACGACGCCGTCCATTACGCGTTGCAGACGGTAGGAAAGCGCGATTATCCGAACGGCGCTATCCTCGTGATTTCCGATGGAATCGACACGATCAGCACTCGGAGCAAGCTCGACGAGATCGCCGAGGCGCGCGGTTCGGGCGTGCCAATCTATAGCGTTGCTGTGGGCGTACCGGATTCGAAGATTGATCGCGATTTGAGGAAATACTCCGATTACCCCGCCGACGCGACGAAACTTGTCGGGCCGATGGAATATCAAACGTTGGGAAAGAGAATATCAATATCAGACGAAACGGGCAGGAAGTTTGGCTTCGCCGATGCGGACACGCTCCGAGCTTTTTCGGATGCGACCGGCGGAGCGACTCTGCAGGCGTCCGCGATTGCGATGGACGAGGGCAGGAGTTTTGTCACCGCGCAGAGTGAAATCGCATCGATGCTCGGTCAGGTTTACACCATAGGAATCGTTGCTCCCGATCTACCTGCAGATCAGCTCCCGAGTCTCACAATAAGCGGCAAACCCGGCGCTATTGTGCACATCTTGCCGAACACGCGTTCGTAACCCTCGCGCGATCGCCAGCGAAACCAGCGCCGACCCGTTTGAAACATCAAGCCTGCGTTCGTATCATCGCGGTCGGGAGTATTCGAATCAGACATGGGTCTCAGGAAAGTTACTATCTTCGATAAAGTCGGATCCGCCGTGCTGCCCGTCGACGAGGACGGACAGGCAAAACCGGCCGTGCTCGGCAGACGATGGGTAAATGAGGACACTTTCGAGACAATCCGTCTGCGCGGCGGAGCACGGACCGGCCCGCATAACGAAGTGCTCCAGAAAATCGAGCCGACGCTCGATCTCAGCCCCTTCGAAATCGAACAATTGGGCAAGGCGCCGCGCAAGGTCGGCTCGTGACCGAGAGCGCCCTGGCCGGCCTGCGCGTACTCGACCTGAGCACGCACGGAGCGCATCTATGCGCTCGAATCCTGGCCGACATGGGCGCGGACGTAATCAAGATCGAACCGCCCGCCGGCGACGGCGGCAGGCGTATCGGCCCGTTCCTCGACGATATCCCGCATCGCGATCGCAGCCTTTTCTTCTGGTTTTACAATCTCAACAAGCGCGCGATCACGCTCGATATCGAGCATCCGCGCGGCCGGGAACTTTTCCTCAAGCTCGCGGGCTCAGCCGACCTCGTAGTGGAAAGCTTCGCGCCCGGACGGATGGCGGCGATGGGCCTCGGATGGGACGTGCTCCGTCGCGCGAATCCCGCGCTGGTGATGCTCTCGATCGCGCCGTTCGGGCAGACGGGTCCGTATCGCGATTTCGAGGCTGACGACACCGTCCTCACGGCTTTGGGCGGGATGCTCTACGTCAATGGCTCGCCGGGCCGTCAGCCCGTGCGACCTATCGGACTTCAGGCGTATCACTCTTCGGCCAATTACGGCGCGATCGCGGCTTTGACCGCGCTTCTCGCGCGCGATTCGTCGGGCGAAGGCCAGTGGATCGATCTCAGCATGCAGGAGGCGACCGCCGCGGCCGTCGAGCACGTCGCGGGCGGATACTTTTCGACAGGCGCGCCGGAACCGCGTCGCGGGACGCTCCATTGGAGTCGATTCTTTCGCGTGGGCAAATGTCGCGACGGCTACATCATGCATTGCACGCTCGGCGACTGGACCTCGCTTATCGAATGGGTGAAGAGCGACGGCAAGGCGCAGGATCTCGATGCGCCCGAGTGGAACGACGTGATGTATCGCGCGGTCAACGCCGAGCATCTGTTCGACGTTCTCGACGATTGGGTGAAGGACTACTTGCGCGACGATTTGCTGGAACGAGCGCAGGCGCTGCGCCAGCCCTACGCGATTGTGCGCACGCCCGAAGCGCTCCTTACGGACGAGCAGCTTGCCGGACGCGAATACTTCGTCGAGGTGGAGCATCCCGAACTGGGCCGCACGATTCGATATCCGGGCGCTCCGTATCTGTTCAATGGCACGCCTTGGCGAGTGTATCGCCGCCCTCCGCTGCTCGGGGAGCATACGGGTGCGATCCTGCGCGACGAGCTTGGCATCGAGAGCGACGAACTCGGGACCCTCGCCGCGGAACGAGTAATTTGAATTTTCGATACTCTATGTCGCCGATTTTGCAGAACCTCTCCCGGATCAGTGCCGCGCCGAGAGATAAAACGGAGCGGCGGTTCTCAGCGAACTACACGACAGCGGAGTGGGCGAAAATCTGTGAAATAATGTCGGAGCAATCTTTCGCTCCGGGTGAGGGTCATAGCGCGCGACTACTTGAATCGCGCGTCGCTATTCGCGACGCACTGAAATTGGACCCTCACCTGCCGCTTCGCGGCGTCCTCTCCCCAACGGGGCGAGGACCTAAAGCTGCGACTTGTAGGCAAGAATGACTCTTCCTCTTCAAGGCGTGCGCGTGCTCGATTTCACCTGGGTCGTGGCCGGCCCGGTGGCGACGCGGATTCTCGCCGACCACGGCGCCGAGGTCGTCAAGATCGAGCGCAAGATTCCGCCGCCGCTGGGAGATCGCAAACGCGGCCTCCAGTGCGATCTCCATCGCAACAAGGTTTCCGTCGCGATCAACATGTCGAATCCCGCGGGCCTCGACCTCGCGCGCAAGCTCGCCGCAAAAAGCGATCTTGTTATCGATAACTTCTCGGCCCGCGTGATGCGGGCGTGGGGGATGGACTACCAGAGTCTCGTCCAGATAAAGCCCGACATCATTTGCATCAGCATGTCCGGGCTGGGGCATACGGGGCCCCTGTCGAGCTATGTCAGCTACGGCCCGACGCTTCAGGCGCTCGGCGGCTACACGATGCTGATGGCCGAGGCGACGGGCGAGCCCGCCGGTTACGGTTATTCGTATGCGGACATGGCGGGTGGTTACACGGGAGCGCTTGCCGCGTTGATAGCGCTGTACCATCGCCGACGCACAGGACGCGGTCAGTTCGTCGATCTTTCGCAGTTCGAAGCGCTTGTCAGCGTGATCGGCCCAAGCGTGCTCGATCTGACCGCAAATGGACGCGCGCCAAAGCCTCCGAAATACGATTCGCAGGAAGGCCCGGCGGCGCCGCATGGCGTTTATCGATGCGCCGCGCGCGACGGCGACGACGATCGATGGGTCGCGATAACAGTACGAACACAATCTGATTGGGAACGCTTTGTCGCAGCGCTTGAGAATCCGCCTTGGGCGTCGGAGCCGGCATTTCGCACGCTTTACCTGCGGATG
>DASPQU010000199.1:0-4409 GCA_035624805.1 Binataceae bacterium (SeqCode)
GTTCGACGATTTGAGCTCCAGTCAACCGATTTCCATCCCCAAAATCGCCGCGCGTGAAAAAGTCGGTGAACGCTATGTAAGGCGTTTAATCCGTTTGGCACTGCTCGCTCCGGAAATAGTTGAAGCCATAATCGACGGTCGGCAACCCGTCAGTCTTACCGCGGATTACCTGAGTTGGCATCCACAACTGCCTGCTGATTGGAGCGACCAGAAGAGGGTGCTCGGCTTCGAGAACGGCTAGAGTTTGCAAGGACGAGCCTCCGAGGCGTCCCTGCATCTCTTGATGTTTGATTCAATCCAGCTGATTCATGGTTCTATCGCCAACGTGGTAACGCGACGCGGACCTTCTGATCTACAAAGATTCGGACCCAGCAAATCTTCAAACAGAGAGAATCGCACCGAACCACTGCGGTTGGCAGAAAAGAGGCTGCTCTCTGGGTCCGCTTGGAGCGCAAAACCTCGCGCTCACGCGAGCTTTTTGCAGTGCTAACTCAAAATGTCGCTGAGAGAGGGACTTGCTGGCGGAGAGGGAGGGATTCGAACCCTCGGTACCGGTTACCCAGCACGCCAGATTAGCAATCTGGTGCCTTCGACCACTCGGCCACCTCTCCGCGCGCGGTCGGACGATTCCGGGAAAATAGAAAATTACGCGCTCGATGCCCCCGTGGCAACCGGTCCCACCAAGCAGTAGTGGCGACACAGCGCGTCTTCCAACATACTTGCCGAGATGCATTCGAAAACCGGCAGCATCGCCACGATCGACATTCGCACCGAAAGTCCGAATCAGAGTGAAGTGGTGACCCTGATTGCGGCGAGCGATGCGTACCTTGCGAGCCTTTATCCAGCGGAAAGCAATCACCTGGCCGACGTGGAAACGCTCTCGCGTCCCGAGGTCACGTTTCTTGTCGCGCGGATGGCCGGCAAAGCGGTCGGTTGTGGCGCGATCTTACGCCGGGGAAGAGAGTACGCCGAAATAAAGCGGATGTTCGTTGCTCCCGAGGCGCGAGGGATTGGCCTCGGACGACTTATTTTGGACAAGCTCGAAAGAGCCGCATCCGAGCAGGAATTGAAAATACTTCGCCTCGAGACCGGCATCCGCCAACCCGAAGCGCTCGCCTTGTATCGATCAGCGGGTTTTGACGAAATCGAACCTTTTGGCGACTACGTTGCCGACCCTCTGAGCGTCTTTATGGAGAAGCGGCTTGGCGCAGACTGAGACCCCGCAGAGAGCCAGCCTGCTCACGACCATCCGCCGATGAAAGTGTTTTCGATCATCTCTGCCCCGCGCTCATACGTGGTTTCGCAACATCAGCTCCTTCGGATGTGGCGAGAGATAAACCTGGCCCTTCAGGTATCCGATGTCGAACCTCGAGATGTAGTGGCGAATCAGGGTGAGCGGCACGATCAGCGGCGCCACGCCCGAACGGAATTCCTCGATCAGATCCTGAAGTTCGCGACGCGACGGCGAGTCGAGGCGATCTTTGAAGTATCCGGCCATGTGCTGAAGGACGTTTGCATGTCGTCCCCGCGTGGCCGGAACTCGCAGCGCTGCCATGAATTCGCTCTGGTAGCGAGCGCTCAGTGTATCGCGATCGGATTTCTTCGCCTTAGCAACGATCGCACCGAGTCTCCGGTACGCCTCGGTCGAATGCGCGAGCAGTTGAAATTTGTGTGCGCTGTGAAATGCAATCAAATCGCGAACGTCCCAGCGCCTCTCGAACAGGCGCATCAGATCACGATACGCGAACACGCGCTCGATAAAATTCTCACGAATCTTGAGATCGGTCAGGCGACCTTCCTCTTCCACCGGCAGATTCGCCGTCGCGTCGATTAGCGCTTGCGCGAACAGCCCGCGACCCTTGCGCGTCGGCATCCCCTTCGCGCTGTAAAGCTTGACGCGCTCCATCCCGCAGCTCGGAGAATCCTTTTTCAGGACGTAACCGCTGAGCCTCATCCGAGCCAGCGCGCGAACTTTCTGCTGCGCCCACGCGCGCATCGCGTCCGTCCGATCGATTCCCGCCGGTTCGTTCGATCGCGCTTTTGCCGATTCGATCATCCGAATGTCGCCATCGACTGCGATTAGTCGCAGCGTAGGACGCGGCGTTCCGAGCCCCAGCTCGACTTCGGGACACACGGGAACCCACGTGACGAACGGGCTGAGCGTTCCGGTGAGAAAATCGTTTTTCTTGTGTCCGCCGTCGTGGCGAACCTTTTCGCCCAGCAGGCACGCCGACACGCCGATTCGGACCGGTTCGATCTCTGTCGCGCGCGCGTCAGACTTCATATGCTCGAATCTACTTGCGACGACATAACAAATCGACGCACGAAGAGCGCGGCATGGAATGGTGGACCGCCGACGCGCGTATCGAAATCCGGCGCGGCGGCTTGCCTGCAGAGGACGGTCGATGCGTCGTCTACTGGATGCAGCGCGCTCAGCGCGCGTTCGATAATCCAGCGCTCGAAACGGCGATTCGCACAGCAAATCAGCTTCGCAAGCCCGTCGTCGCATTTTTCGCGATGCTCGCGACGCATCCCGTCGCAAATCTCCGCCATTACACGTTCATGATAGAGGGGTTGATCGATACCGCACATCGCCTCGGGTGTCGCGGGATTGGATTCGTGATGCGCACGACGGCAGGCAGCGATCCGGTTCCGGCGTTCCTGAAATTCTGCGACGAAGTAAAGCCCGCCGTTGTCATTGCCGATGAAAACCCACTGCGCAACTCCGCGCGATGGCGCGTCCGAGCGACCGAGGCGATTCGCGTTCCGATGCTGAGTGTCGACGCCGACGTGATCGTCCCGAGCGTTCTGCTTGAGAAAGAGCAATACGCAGCCAGAACGATCCGGCCTCGAATCCGTGCGATGCAGGGCGATTATCTCAAGCCGGTCGGAAATCTCAGGCCGCTGGTGCGGTGGAGACCCTCCGCCCGGCTATCGTCGCTGGAACCGTCGCTATGTCTGCTGAAAAAATTGCGCATCGACACGTCCGTCGGCGCGGCTCCCGGAATTCACGGCGGTACATCCGAGGCGCTCTCGAAGCTCAAGCGGTTTATCAGCGATCGCCTGCCCGGCTATGCGACCCATCGCAACCATCCCGAGATCGACGGTACCAGCGGAGTGTCGCCGTATCTGCATTTTGGTCACATCGGACCGCACACGGTGGCGCTGGCTGCGCTGGATTCCAGGGCTGCCGCGCACGATCGCGATTCATTTCTTGAAGAGCTGATCGTGCGGCGCGAATTGGCAGTCAATTTCGTTCGATACAATGCTACTTACGACAGCCTCGACGGATGCCCGCAATGGGCGCGCGACACGCTCGATGCGCACGCACGCGATGAGCGACCGTATCGCTATTCCGAGGCGCAGTTGGAACGCGCCGATACACACGATCCCTTATGGAACGCCGCCCAGCGCCAGATGGTGGAAAGCGGATGGATGCACAACTACATGCGGATGTACTGGGCGAAGAAGATCCTCGAATGGAGCCGATCGCCGGCCGAGGCGTTTCGAATCGCGGTGCGCCTCAACGATCGGTACGAACTCGACGGTCGCGATCCCAACGGTTACGCCGGGATCGCGTGGGCTATCGGCGGCAAGCACGATCGCGCGTGGGGACCGGAGCGCAAAATCTACGGACTCATCCGATACATGTCGTTGAGGAGCACGTCGCGGAAATTCGACAGCAAGAGCTATATCGAACGCTGGTCGGGCGCGGCGGGCGCGACAGACCGAGAATCGCAGAGAGTATGATGAAGATGGCGCGGCGTTACTCGGCGGCGCCGGCGACGCCTTCGCGGATCAGCGAATCGATCTTCTCGCGGCTGTAGCCGAGCGACTCCAGCACCGAGCGCGTATGCGCTCCCACCTCGGGTGCGGCTTTCGGCGCTAGCTTCTCTTCGCCTGCGACGAACACCGGGCTGTTGACCGTCTCCAACTTTCCATGTCCGGGATATTCATGGCTGACGATCGCGCCTGCCGCGCGAAGCTGCGGATCGAGGACGACGTCGTCGAGAGCGGGCAGGGGAGACCATTTGATGTCGTACTCCTTGAAGATGCCGCGCCATTCCGAAACCGGCCGCGTTTCGAACTGCGATTGCAGGATGGCGTGAAGCTCGACGGAGTGCTCGCTTCGCGCCTCATTGGTCGAGAACATGGCGTCGGTCGCGAGTTCCGGGGCGCCCAAGGCGCGGCACAGGCGAGGAAATTCGTTATCGGGATCGAGCTGGACGAGCATGAAGACTTTGCCGTCCGCCGCCTCATAGCCCGCTATCAACGGATTCACCGGCGAGCCCCCTTGCTGTTTGGCGGGAAACTGAGCGTTGCAGATTTTCGCCTGGATATCGCACGCATTCGCCCACGCCCCGCTTGCCATCAGCGAGGTTCCGACCCTCGCCCCGCGTCCGGTGCGC
>DASPQU010000200.1:0-10122 GCA_035624805.1 Binataceae bacterium (SeqCode)
CGCCCGGGTCCGCGCCTTCGAACGCAAAGGCCGACACTGGATGCACAATCAGCTCCAGCCATACCAGCGCCAGGGGCGTCAGCAGAATCGGCAGATTCGCTATCGGCACCGCGAGAGCTGTCGCCACCAGCATCACGTGGAAGCCGAGTAGATAACGAAACGCCTGCTCGAGGTTGGCGAAGAGATGGCGTCCCTCGCGAACGGTCGCGACCAGCGAGGTGAAATCGTCGTTGAGCAGCACGATGTCCGCGGCTGCGCGGGCCACTTCGGTGCCGCGACGACCCATCGCAACTCCGATGTCGGCGCGCTTGAGGGCGGGCGCATCGTTGATGCCGTCGCCCGTCATCGCAACGATCTCACCCGAGCGCATCAGCGTGTCGACGATCGCGAATTTCTGTTCCGGACGGATGCGCGCAAAGATGTCGGTTTCAAGGACGGTCGCGGCGAATCGTCCCGGCGGCACGAGATCGAGCGAGTCGCCGGTCATGATTGCGTCGTCGCGATGCATCAGGCCGGTGGCATTGGCGACTGCATGAGCGGTCAGCGCGTGATCGCCGGTGACCAGTTTGAGGCGGATGCCTGCGCGCTGACAATCGGCTATCGCCTCAGGCACGGCGGGGCGAACCGGATCGCTGAAGCCAAGCAACCCGACGATCTTGAGACCGCGCTCATCGACTTTCCGATCGCCGGTCGGCCCCGACGAATCGATATTTCGCTCGGCGACGGCGAGCACCCGCAATCCGAGCTTGGCGAGTTCCGCGTTGGCGAGAGTCGCGTCGGAACGCTCAGCGGCGGTCACATCGCAATGCTCCAGAATCCCTTCCAAGGCGCCCTTGGCGACGATTCGCGAGCCGTCGCCGGCGGAGCTCCATACATGGGACATATGCTTGCCCGCCGGATCGAAATCGTAGTCGTGAACCAGCTGCCATCTATCGTAGAGCGCGGCGATGTCGACACCATGCTCCGCGCAGTGCCCGACAATCGTGCGTTCGATCACGTCGGCGGGATGCGGCTCGCAGGCGAGCGCCGCGTCGGCGAGCAAATCCCTCTCGCTGAAATTTCCGACCGGGGTATGGACGCCCAGGGTGAACTGCCCGGCTGTGAGCGTGCCGGTTTTGTCGACGCAGATAACGGTTGTTGAGCCGAGGGTCTCGACGCTGGCGATGCGCCGGACGAGCACCCCGAACCTGCTGAGCCGCCACGCCCCCAGGGTCAGGAACAACGTCAGGACGAGAGGAAACTCCTCGCCGACGGCCGCCATCGCAAAGGTGATCGCATACAGAAACGACTCACGGGTGGACGTTCCTCGCACCATGCCCAATGCAAACAGGCCGATCGCGATTCCAATAGCCGCGGCGGCCATCCATCGCACCATCCGCGACGTGCGGCGCTGCAGCGGCGTCGAATCGGAAGGCACCTCGGACAGCATCCGCGCGATATTTCCGAAGCGCGTCTTCGCGCCCGTGACCTCGACGCGCGCATATCCTTGACCGGTAAGCACGCGCGAGCCCGCAAAGATCCTGGAAGCGGAGTCTCCTTCGCCGCCCACGGCCGCAGGACTCTTGTTGCAAGGCTCCGACTCGCCGGTGAGCTGTGACTCGTCGACGGCCAGATTGCTCGCTTCGATAACGCGAGCGTCAGCGTGGACGACGTCGCCTTCGTGCAGAGCCAAAACGTCATCGGGAACGATTTCTTCAGTCGCAATTTCCGTTTCGATTCCGTTTCGCACGACTCGGGCGCGCGGAGCGACTGCGCTGGCGAGATGTTTAAGCGCCGCGCGCGACCGTGCTTCCAGCAACACATCGACGGCCAGCACCGGTATCAGCGCGAGAAGCAAAATCGCGCCCTGTGTACGCTCTCCCAGAGCGAGGTACACGCCGCCCGCAAGCGCAAGCATCAGCGCCATCGGATCGGCAAGGCTCTCGAGCACCTCGAAAATCCATGCGCCGCGCTTCACCTGCGCGAGGGTGTTGGGGCCGAACTTTTGCAGACGCCGCTTCGCTTCGTCGTCGGTCAAACCGGCGAAATGCGGAGTGTCGGCCGGCGTAAATGGAAGGCAGCTCGGACTTTCAGCGACAGGCGGCATCAGTTGCGGGCCGCGATTTCGTCAACACGCGAGCGAAATGACGATGGCTGAGGAGAACCCCGGAAGTGAGCGGCCGAATCCGCTCAGCGATGCCAGGTTGCGTAGAGGCTGCCGTCGTTCGGTGACCAGTTGTAACGGACCTTCCCGCCGAACAGCTTTTCGAATTCATGCGCGATACGATGAGCGAGCCGCTGTGAGGTCGTGAGCACCTCGAGTTTTTCTCCGTCGAAATCGGCAGAAAGGATACGCCTCTCGGGCTGCGTGTAACCGGCCCGCCGTTCGACGTTCGCCATCCGCCTGCGCAGCACGTCAAGGTTGTCACGCACGAAATCTCCGCTAGCGACCAGCTTGCCGTACGCGATGCCGCTTTTCTTTTCGGCGCACGCGGGACAAACAATGTAAGCTGCCTTGGCGAGGGTTTCGTGGCTGACTTTGCCGGCACGCTGCCATTTCTTGGCGGTATAGATAGCGCCGCATCGCTCGCAAACCGAAGGATCCTGAAGGGCGCCCTCGGGTCTTTGTCTCTTGGCCGCAACCGGAGCGCCCTTTTTCGATTTGGAACCTTTGCGATCGAGACTGCGGATAATGCCTTTTTCGGTTTTTCTCATCAGCGTTTTCCGGACCTTCAGCCGACGATATGCATGAATGCGTCGAGCACGTCGCTGCGCGTTATAATTCCCACCAGTCGCCCCCGCTCCACGATTGGGATCGCACCGACTCTCTGCCGACGCATCATCTCCGCCGCGCGGCGCATGGTATCGCCCGGCGCAAGTACGAGAGCATTGGAGGTCATCACCGACTCGACCGCGATGTTATTCGGTCTCAGATCGCGACGCGACGCCTCGGCATGCGAATCCTCGGCGGACACCACCATCGCTTCGGTCGCGTCGCGCAGATCGCGATCGGTAACGATACCCACCAGCATCCCGCGCATCGTCACCGGAAGCTGGTTGATGCGATTCTCTTCGAGCACATGACGTGCGTGCGCCACGGTATCCTGAGGTTTGACGGTTTTTACCCCGGTCGTCATCCAGTCGCGGATTTCGAGGCGATCGCCACCTGACGATTTTCGAGAGCCGCTGCCGGCGCGTGATGCTGCACGTTTAGTCATTCATGATCTCCCTGGAAGCTTGAATCACATCGAGCAGAGCGCGAATCAGATCGGTCGCGGTGATCACTCCCACGAGCTGATCGTTTTCGACCACCGGCATCCCACCGATGCGATGCTGGAGCATAAGCCGCGCCGCATCTTCGATCGAGGTGTTCGGCGTCACGGTTATGGGCGAAGCCGTCATCCCCCCCGAGACCCTGGTTGTATCAAGGTATCCTGAGTGCTGTCGCAGATCCCGTTCGGTAATGATTCCAACCAGACGATCCTTCTCGAATACCGGTAGTCGCCGGAAGCCGCCCGCGTCCATAAGCGCCTTCGCCTTCGCAAGGGTATCGGAGGGCGCGACGGTCGCTGGATTTTTGGTCATTCGGTCGCTGACGCGCATGGGTTGTCGTCCTCCTGGCACGGCATCCTATTACCGGCTACTCTGCGCGGGTGAGAGTTGCAAAGCTTTTGCCATCAGATCACGTGATCTATTGGACTTTTACGCGCATTTTCCCGCGTCTTGCACTGGATTCCAGTCACGCGCCCCTATTAGCATCAGGACAATTCGAAGGCTTGGCTCCGATGGATACATCTCTATATCTCGATCCGAATCAATGGGCAGTCAGGGTTTGAAGATCTGCGATTGCTGACTGGCATGACAATCGCAGATTCCTGAAGGCTCAGGAGGGCACGTCGCCATGTCTTTCCCATATAAGAACATCCTCTGTCCGGTTGACTTCGACGACAGCTCAATGGCCGCGCTGCATACGGCTCGGGAGATCGCGCATACGCATGATGGAACGGTTTTTCTGCTGCATGTGGTGCCAATGATTATCCAGCCGACGGGGATGCCGGTATATGTCGACCTCTACAAATCGCAGGAAGAAGTTGCGTGGACGAAGCTGCGTGAACTCGCGCGCAGAGAACTCGCATCGGTCAAGCACGAATTGATCGTCAGCATGGGGGATCCCGCCGCGACCATCCTCCGAACGATTCGCAAGGTCGGGCCCGACGTGCTGGTGATGGCGACTCACGGGCGTCGCGGCTTCTCGCGATTCTTCCTGGGCAGTGTCGCAGAGATGGTCCTGCGCGAGGCGACCTGTCCGGTGCTGACCGTTCGACCCGGCGCCATCGATCGCAACATGGTGGGAACGTGGATGACGACCGACCCGGTTACCGCTAATCCGAGCGAGAAGCTGTCACAGGTTCGCGTCCGAATGTCCGAAGGCGAATTTCGCAGCATCCCGGTCGTAGGGGACGACGGCAGGCTGGTCGGCGTCATTACGGACCGCGATTTGCGTCGTCACGAGGGTTTCCTCGAGCACACCGAAGTCAAGCAGGCGATGAGCGAACAGCCGATTACGCTCTCTCCCTCAGCGTCGATTCATGAGGCCGCGCGGCTGCTGCGCGAGCGCAAGATTGGCGGGATTCCGGTCGTGGAGGGCGACAAGGTGGTGGGCATGATCACCATGACCGATGTGCTCAAGGCTCTGACGGAACCCGAAGCTTCGTAAAGCCGATTTTGGCGATGCCGGATGCGGCGACATCGGACGCCGCGCGCGATCGCGGCAAGCTTCCGCCGCTCGTCGCGGCGATGCTGGAGCCGGACTTCTATCCGGACCGTCCTGACCGAATCGAACTCAAGCAGACGCACATATCGTATGCGATTCTGGCGGGAGAATACGTCTACAAAATCAAGAAGCCGGTCCGCTTCCCGTTTCTCGACGCATCGCATCTCGACCGTCGTCTCGAATTCTGCAACGAAGAGGTTCGGCTGAATCGCAAGCTCGCACCGGATGTCTATTTGGGCGTTGTTGCGATCGAGCGCGTCGGCGACGGATTCGCAATCGCCGGTGAGGGGCCTGCGAACGGTTCACGCGCGACCGTGGAATACGCCGTCAAGATGCGGCGCCTGGACGACGACCGTCGACTCGAAAATCTGGTCGTTAAAGGCGCGGCCGAGGTTGCAACGCTTCGCGAAATCGCGCGAATCCTGGCTGACTTTCACAGTCACGCATCGACGGAGCGTGCGTGGCGTTACGCATCGGCGGCCGCGGTATGGCGCAGAGTGCTGGGCGATCTCCGCGATTACGAATCATTTATCGGACTGACAGTTTCCCCGTCCGAGATTCGCGATATCGAAAATTTCTGCCGGGCTTTTATCGCCAGCCGATGGCGGCTGATCAATGAGCGCGTGCATTCAGGTCGCGCGCGCGAATGTCATTCTGACCTGCGCGCCGAGCACATATACGTGAACTCCGCGATTCGCATCATCGATTGCGTCGAATTCAGCGAGCCGATTCGTTATGGCGACGTCGCGTCTGACGTGGCGTTCCTCGCGATGGATCTCGATCACATCGGCGCACCGCATCTGGCGCAGGAGTTTGTATCGGCATACACGCAATTCGCTGACGATGATCAGGTCGCGTCGATGATGCCTCTGCACAAGTGCCATCGCGCATCGATTCGCGGGATGGTCGAAAGCCGCCGCGCACTCGCGCCCGAAGTTTCGCGCGAGGATCGCCGGCGCGCGCTCGAATTGGCGCGCGGGTATTTCCAGCTCGCACATTCGTACGCCGCGCTGGGAGCGCGTGCGGCGATTGTTGTGTGCGGAATGTCGGGAACCGGCAAATCGACCGTTGCGCGAGCGATACGCCATCGTCTCGGTTTCGAGATCATCAACTCGGATGTGGTAAGAAAACGAATCGCCGGTCTATCGACGACGACTCGGCATGACGGCGGTTATGCGGAAGGAATCTACACGAGCGAGTTCAACGAGCGCACGTATCGCGCGATGCTCGACGAGGCGCGTGCGCTGCTCGAAGAGAATCGCGGCGTCATCCTCGACGCAACCTTCCGCGACTGCGCCGAGCGTGCGCATGTCGTCGAACTTGTCTCGCTCGCGGGCGCGCCTATCCTGTTCGTGGAGTGTCGATGCCCGCAGGACGTTGCCCTTGAACGTATTCGCGCGCGGACCAACGAGGGCGCCGACGTGTCCGACGCTACGACGCAGGTGTATATGCGCCAGCGGGCGGAATTTATCGCGCTCAATGAGATCGCCGACGCGAATCGAATGACTGTCGATACGCGCTCGGACCCAATTGAGGTCGCACTTGCGGTTGAGGAGCGCATGAAACAAACTCTGAGTCAGCGTGTCGAAACCAAGAGCGGTGCGCGCTGAGATTTGATGCGCTCAGCGCCGCATTGAAGAAAGCGCCTGCATATGGAATCACGTCCGGAACTCGATCCGCGCAACTATGCCGTCGACGAAATCCTGCGCGACGGCAGTTCGATGCACATCCGCGCGATTCGTCCCGACGACAAGACGCGCCTTTTTGAACATTTCAGCGCTCTCAGCCCGCAGTCTCGGTATCAGCGTTTTTTTGGCGCGAAACGCCGCCTGACCGCCGACGAGTTGGTCGCGCTGACCGAACTCGATTTCGATTCGCACGTCGGACTGGTCGCGACGCTCTATGACGGCGCGGTCGAGAAAATTATCGGCGTCGGCCGCTACATACGCGTCGCCGACAAGGCGCGCGCCGAGGTCGCATTCGCGGTGCTCGACGCATTTCAGGGGCGTGGAATCGGCACGCTGCTGCTCGAGCATCTGAGCCGCATCGCTCGCGAGGCCGGGATCACGGAATTCGAGGCTGACGTCCTTGGCGACAATCGCAGGATGCTGCAGGTGTTCGGCGAGAGCGGGATGCAGGTGAAGCGCTCGATGGAAGGCGGCGCGGTACACGTCGCCCTCGTCACGACTCCTACCGCGCAGGGCGCGGAATTGGCGGCGGAACGCGAGCAAAAGGCGGCGGCGCAGAGCATCTCGCGAATTCTCAATCCGCGATCGGTCGCGGTCGTGGGAGCGTCGCGCGATCCGGGCAAAATCGGCGGATCGATTCTCGCGAACCTTATCCGCGACGGCTTCCACGGGCCGATTTATCCGATCAACCCCGGCGGCGGCGAGATTCAGGGTCTGCGCGCCTATAAGTCTCTCGCCGAGGTCGGATCGCCAATCGATCTCGCCGTTATCACCGTTCCCGCCGAAGCCGTCGAGGCCGCGATCGACGATTGCGCGCGCGGGGGCGTACTCGGCACGGTAGTCATCACGTCGGGCTTCGCGGAAACATCGAGCGGCGGAGCCATCACGCAGCATCGGCTTCTGGAGAAAGTCCGCTCCGCCGGGATGCGGATGATCGGGCCGAACTGCATGGGAATTCTCAACACGAATCCCGTCGTGTCGCTGAACGCGACGTTCGCGCCGAATCCCGCGCCGCGCGGCAATATCGCGATGTTCTCCGAAAGCGGCGCACTTGGACTCGCCGTGCTTGACTATGCGCGGGCGCGCAATCTTGGAGTCTCGTCGTTCATCTCGGCGGGAAACCGCGCGGACGTATCGAGCAACGATTTGCTCGCCTACTGGGCCGACGATCCGGATACCGCGGTAATCGTGCTGTACCTCGAAAGTTTCGGAAACCCGCTCAAGTTTGCGCATCTGGCGCCGATCGTTGCGCAGAGCAAACCGATTATCGCGGTCAAAGCCGGACGTACTGCTGCGGGGACGCGCGCCGCGTCGAGCCATTCCGCCGCGCTCGCCAGCTCGGACGTTGGAATCGACGCGCTTTTCGAGCAGGCGGGCGTGGTTCGCGCGAGTACGCTCGAGGAGATGTTCGACATCGTAACGCTCATCTCGCAGCAGCCCGCGCCGAAGGGAAATCGCGTTGGAATCGTGACGAATGCGGGAGGCCCGGGAATCCTGCTTTCCGACGGATGTGAAGCGCGCGGCCTCAGCGTCCCACAGCTCGACCCCGCGACAATATCCGAGTTGCGTTCGTTCCTTTCCGATCGCGCCGGCTTCGCGAATCCGATCGATATGACCGCCGCCGCGCCGGTTGAACATTACGTGCGCACGATCGCGACGGTGGGCGCTGATCCGAACGTCGATGCGGTCATTTCAATTTACATCCCGCCGTTCCGCGCCCAGGACACTTCCGTTATCGCGACGGCGATCGCGCAGGGCGCAGCGAAGGTTCCGGCGGATAAGCCCGTGCTGTGTGTTTTCCTGTCGTCACAGGGCGCTCCCGCAACTCTTCATCAGGGGCCTCGCGGTCCGATTCCGACCTACAGTTTTCCGGAGAACGCCGCGATCGCTCTGGCAGCTGCGCGACGGCGCGCTGTATGGCTCGATCGGCCGCGAGGGACGGCGACAACGCTCAGCGATTTCGCGCGCGGCGCGATTCGCGCGGTGATAGATCGCGTACTCGCCGGGGCGACCGATCCGGTATGGCTCTCCGCCGAGGACACCGCGGTCGTACTTGAATCGGCAGGAATCATGATGGCGTTCGCGGAGCATGCGAAACCGGACGACGCCGTCAAAGTTGCTGAACAATTGGAATATCCGCTCGTCGCGAAGGCGATCGCGCCCGGCGTGATTCACAAGACCGAGGTCGGCGGCGTTATCGTGGGACTGGAATCCGCCGCCGATGTCCAAACTGCCGTCGCAACTCTTCAGGAGCGGATGAAGAAAGCCGGCACTCATCTCGACGCCGTTCTGCTGCAGCGCGAGGTGCGCGAGGGAATCGAGGCTATTATCGGTGTTACAGCGGACCCGACGTTCGGCCCGCTCATCGCCGTCGGCTCGGGAGGAGTGCTCGCGGAAATCATGCGCGACGTAGCCTTCAGATTGCATCCGGTGACCGACGTCGACGCGGGCGAGATGCTCGCCGCCGTGAGGCTGAATCGATTGCTCGACGGATATCGCGGCTCAAAGCCGGGCGATCGCGACGCGCTTCGCGCGATGATAACGAACGTGTCGGCGCTCACCGAGGTCATTCCGGAACTCGTCGATCTCGATTTGAATCCCGTTAAGGTGCTGCCGCCCGGAGAGGGCGCCGTAGTTCTTGACGCTCGAATTCGAATCGCGCCGATACGTCCCGCCGCCCACGTCCGACGCCATTGATGTAGCGCGACCGCTGCGCGAGACTCGGCGTGAGATTTCACCCGACTGTGCCGCGGAGGCTCACGGATGCTCGATGCAACGCCCGAAGGGGCGCGGCGCAGCGTCGCGCAGCGCGCCGGCGCTTTCGAGGCGGAGCGCGTGACGAAACCCGACAGGGGCGCGAAGCGCAGTGCGTTTTTCGGCGGGGACGTTGAATCGCAGGGAACCTGCGACACGCCGCGCCGCCTGAAAGACTTGCGAGGCGGAGCGTGAGCGGAGTCAAGCAAAAATAAGGAGACGCGCAAATGGCTGTCGAATTTGAGACCGACGGATCGATCGCAATAGTTACAATCAATCGTCCCGAGGCGAGAAACGCCGTCGATCGTCCGACCGCCGACGCGCTCGCCTCGGCCTTTCGCCGCTTCGACGCGGATGAATCGCTGGCAGTCGCGATTCTCACCGGCGCCAACGGTATGTTCTGCGCCGGCGCCGATCTGAAGGCCGTCGCCACCGATCGCGGAAATCGGGTCGCCGCCGAAGGCGACGGTCCGCTCGGATGCTCGCGGATGCTGCTGTCGAAGCCGGTGATCGCCGCCGTCGAGGGTTACGCGGTCGCAGGCGGAATCGAACTGTCTTTGTGGTGCGATATGCGAGTCGCGGCGTGCGACGCCGTCTTCGGCGTGTTTTGCCGGCGCTTCGGAGTCCCGCTCGTCGACGGCGGAACGATTCGATTGCCGCGTCTGATTGGGATGAGCAACGCGCTCGATTTAATCCTGACCGGGCGGGGAGTTTCCGGAGACGAGGCGCTCAGGATGGGCCTCGTGAATAGACTCGTCGAGAAAGGCGAGGCGCTCGAAGCTGCGAAGGAACTTGCGCGACAAATCGCGGCCTTTCCGCAGCGATGTATGCGATCGGATCGGATGTCGGCTTACGAAGCCTGGACACTTCCTCTGCCGGACGCTCTCGCCAACGAATATCGCCACGGGATCGCGACTATTCAATCCG
>DASPQU010000201.1:0-3695 GCA_035624805.1 Binataceae bacterium (SeqCode)
ACGGCCAACCGGCGCTGATGGAAACTCAGCGCCGGCTGTTCTCGGGCATGGAGTCTGTCGCGCGGAACCGAGCGCGACCGATTCTAATGCTTCGCGGCGGCAGGACGAATTCCCGCCTTGGCGCGAACGATCAACTGACCACCGATATGGGCGGGATGCATCTGACATACGTAGTTGAAAACGCCCGGCTTGTCCGCTACGAACTCGACCGTCTTGGGCGTGCCGCGCGTCACCACTTCTTCAATATGATATTCCGGAATTGAAAAGCCGTGTTGATTCGCCTCGCCCGGAATCTCATTGCGCAACGTAAGTTTAACCTTGTCGCCCTCGTTGACGACAATCGTGCTCGGCAACCAGAATTTGGAATCGCCAAGCATCACCGCCACCAGCGTGAAATCCTTTTCATTCGCTGCCGCGGGCGCCGGAGCATCGGCGGCTCGGCTCATCGGCGCAATCGCGAAGGCGGCCGCGAACGCGGCAAACGCAAGCACACGGAGCGCAACTCTCTTCATGCGAATCCTCCCTAAGATGGGCGGGTGCACAAAGCCCCGCCGTCTTCAGCCGTTGAACTGCCTGGCGACCCGACGCCATTCAGCGTCGTTGCTTCCAGCTTGATAGGGAATATAGAACGCGACTCTATCGAGCAGCCCTTCGTAACGCTTCTTCACTTTGTCGCCGATATCGTCCCACGTTCCGGTGACCGTATAGACATCGAGCATCTCGTCGGTGATTTCGCTCGCCATCCCAGCCCAATCGCCCTTGGCGGCTTTGACGTTCAAACGATCGGCGACTGCTCCCCATCCATGGGTCTCGAGGACGATGCTGTACGTGCGCGTAGATGCGTAGAACGAAATCTGCTGGCGCACCTGCTGGCGCATCCGCTCCTGCTCTTCGCGCGTATTGCCGACGATCACGAATCCGATACTCGCGATCGTGAAGTTCTTGCGATCGCGCCCCTTTTTCTTGAGGCCCTTTTCGACGTTCGGAAGAACGAAATCGGCCAGGTACTTGGGCGAATGGAACGGATGGGCATGGAGGCCGTCGCACTCCTCGCCCGCGAGTCGGATGATGTGCTCGTTGACGCCCGCGATGAATATCGGAACATTCGGCCAGTCGTGTTTCGCGGGCGTGAAAAACGGCGTCATCAACGAGAAATTGTAGTACTTCCCCGAGTAGGAGAGCTTCGCTCCGCCTTTCGACCAGCTTTCGAAAATCGCGCGCAGCGATTGGATATACTCGCGCAGCTTGGGAACCGGAGCCTCCCACTTGGTGCTGTAGCGGCGCTCGATATGCCCTTTGACCTGCGTGCCGAGTCCGAGGATGAAACGTCCGCCTGAAAGCCCGGCGATTTCCCACGCCATCTGCGCGGTCGCCATCGGACTTCTCGGAAACGCGATCGCAACGGCAGTTCCGATTTTTGTGCGTTTGGTGTGTTCCGCCGCGAGCACGGCGGGCAGGAAAGCGTCGCCGCCGGCCTCTGCCGTCCACATCGCGTCGAAACCGATTTCTTCCGCTGCCTTCGAGGCAGGGACTATTTCGCTTAGTTTGCGGGAAATGAGAGTCGTATCGAGCTTCATAGGTCGGGTCCCCAGGGAAAGGTTTTCTGGAAATTCCTCCGGATGCTAACAGAGACGGGCGCGAAGGTGAAAGCGCGCCGAACGGCGTGATTATCGTTGTCGGGCGCGGCGCTCGATCAAGCGAATCAGGCGTTCGGGATAATCGCTGAGGATGCCGTCGACACCGATGTCGAGCAGGCTCGTCATCTCAGATTCGTCGTTGACCGTCCATACGTCGACGACAAGCCCGCATTCGTGTGCCCATGCGACAAGCTTGGGCGTTACCAGCCGCCAGTCGCCGTACGTGGGCGGAATCTGGAGCGCATCGCCGGGCGGTCGATAGTTGGCGTCGCGCGCCGCCATCGCCTGCATGAATCCGGCGACCTCGTGATACGCGAAATTCGTGGGAATGCCGGGAGCGAGTTTGCGAATCTCATCGAGCGGCTGCTGATGCTCGCTGGCGACGAGAACCATCCTGCGCATCGCGTATCGATCGATGATGCTCAGCATCGCGGCGACGAGAGTCGGTGCGGTTTGCTTGACCTCGATGATGAATCGGACGTCGGGAAATTCCTTGAGCACGTCCGCGAGCCTCGGGATGCGAACACCTTTTCCGCGAAACGGAAATCCCCGGTCCTCGCCGAATGTGTACCCGGCATCGGCGCGTATGATTTCGTCCCACGCCATCTCTTTGATCAGCCCAGCACGTCCGCACGCGCGCTCCAGCGATTCGTCGTGCGCGACGACGATCTCGCCATCGCGCGTCATGTGGACGTCGAATTCCATGTGCCGCGCACCAGCAGCATAGCCGGCGCGAAACGAAATCAGGGTGTTTTCCGGATGCGTTCCCGCTGAGCCGCGATGGCCAAAGGCACGCGGCGCTTTGGTCGAAAAGAAATCGGTATCGAGGCTGGGGCGCATCGATGCGCCGGGTTTACATCGCGCCGCCGGCGCCGGAGAGGCTGACAGAACTGAGGGTGCGCGATCGTCGATGCGACTTCGACCCGCGCCCGAGCGTTACGTGATACATGTCACCAAAGGGCGAAATCGCAGGCTTGCGCGTCGCGGCTGCGATAAAGTGGCTGCCGAGGCTGGGAAGCTTCGCCAGCGACGTCTGGTATCGCTGTTTCAGGTTGTTAAACACCGCCTTCATCCGCGGCGAAACCTCGTGATTCACGCCCAGCTTCTCCGTGAGCGGATTCACATAAGCCCCCCGCTTCTCCATCGCAAAATGGAGATGCGGTCCCGTCGAGAGGCCGGTCGAACCGACCGATCCGATCTCCTGCCCGATACGGACGAAGCTCCCGGTCGACGCGATCGATGCTATCTTCGACAGATGCCCGTAAACGGATATGGTCTGGTTTTCGTGGTCGATGCGGACGCAGTTTCCGAGTTCGCCACACCATCCCGAGTACTCGACCTTGCCGTCGGCAATCGCCTTGACCGGGGTCCCGTAAGGAGCAGCCAAATCAACTCCGACATGTGGTCGATATGCGTGAAGAATCGGATGATAGCGGTGATAAGTGAATCCGGAAGAGATGTACTGGAAATTGAGCGGATAGCGCAGGAACTGTGGACCGAGCGCGCGGCCGTCTTCGTCATACAAATGGGCGCGGCCATGCTCATCGCGGAAGGCAAAAGCCCTTAACGTCCGCGACCCGTGCTGGATTTCGGCGGCTTCAATATCGCCGGCGAATCGGTGCACCCCGTCGCGGCTTACATGCTCGTCATAGATGAGCTTGATGGCAGCGCCGCTGCTGAGCCTTCCGAGGTCGTAGCGGTTCGAGAACGCTTCCTCGAGCGAATCGACAATCGGCTGCGGCACGCGATTCTTTTGCGCCGCGCGATGGAAGTCCTCTTTGATCGCGAACGCCAGGCTGACCGGGCGGGTGACATATTCGATCGGCGCCTGCCAAGTCTTCACGACACCGGCGCCCAGCGACGTCTCATAGATCTGCGTGCGATCGTCGAGATCGTATTTCAGGCCGCGCAACTCACCCGTTTCGGGATCTTTGTAGAGCGTGAGCGAGTGATCTCGGCGCAGCAGTCCCGAGCGGGAAGCATTCTGGAAAAGCGCCGCCCACCGCGAGGCTTCTTTCTGTTCCAAGCCCGCCTGCGAGAGATAGCGGGGGAGCGTCG
>DASPQU010000202.1:0-2569 GCA_035624805.1 Binataceae bacterium (SeqCode)
CCTGCGATAACGCGCAAATCCAACTCTCGCGCGACATCGTCGGCACGGACGATGGTGACTTTCCGGGGCCGGAGGTCTGCTCCTGACGTGTCGAAGCCCGCAAGAAATTCCCCGAGACGTTCGATCGGATTCAACGTCGCGGAAAGCCCTATGCGAACCGGCTTCGCACCGCCTGCGAGCCTGATCATCCGGTCGAGGCGCTCCAGCGTGATCGCCAGATGTGCGCCGCGCTTGTTGCCGGCCACCGCGTGAAGCTCGTCGACGATCACGTAACGCACGGACGCGAGCTTCGAGCGGAACTTGGGCGAGGTCAGCAGGATGAAGAGCGATTCCGGCGTTGTGACGAGGATATGCGGCGGACGACGCAGCATCGCGCTGCGCTCGTTCGTCGGAGTATCTCCCGTGCGCAAACCGGCGCGGATCGCGGGCGGTGCGACGCTCATTTCACGCGCGACCTCGCGGATTCCGTCGAGCGGTTCGTCGAGGTTGCGCCGGATATCGTTGGCGAGCGCCTTCAGCGGCGAGACATAGAGTACCGACACCTCGTCACGCAGCTGGCCACTGTCGGCGTCGTTGACCAGACGATCGATCGCCCACATGAAAGCGGCGAGCGTCTTGCCGCTTCCCGTCGGCGCGCACAGGAGAACGTCGTGGCCTTCCATACCTGCTCGCGCCGCCCGGATGGCAGGCCATCCAAGCTCCTGCGCTTGCGAAGGCGTTCCAAAGCGCCGTTCGAACCACTGGCGTACAACAGGATGGAAGAACTCCGTAACCGGCGTCATCCGGTGACTATAGCATCACTCTGCCGATTGCGCCCGCAACAACTCTCCGAGGCGCGAGGTGAGTTCGCTGCGCGATAGTGCCGCGTCGAAACCGGCGTCACGCGCCGCCTTGAGAGATTTAACGTCGACGTGGGAAGCGAACCCTATCAGGCGCGCATCGGGGGCTGCAGTGCGAATCGCCGAAGCTGTTGCTCCAGGGGGAAACGCACTCTCCGAAAGATCAGCGAAAACAACGGCAGGTTTAATCTCGACACAGCGGCGCGCCGCGGAGTCCAAATCGGACGCGTAAACGATTTCAATTCCCGTCGCCGTCGCTGAAGCTTCGAGCTTCGAGCGGAACAACAGGTCCTTTACGAGCCCAAGAGCTTTGACCGGCATCAACTCTCACCGCAAGCAGATAATCTGGTCGATAAGTATCATCAGGTGTTCAGCGGCGAAAGATGGGAGAATAACAGCCGCAAACAGCGGCGCATGCCCACAAACCCATCCAAACCCTGCGCGCATCGAATAGCTACTCGGTCCCAATCGTCAATACTAACTGAGTAGTACTGTGAGTTCGTCGGTTCCGCAGTAATGTTCGATAACTAACCAATCCAAATGTGCAGGAGGGCATTCTTATGCGCTCGCAGCCACTTTTACGATTATTGGTAATCGGTTTGTCGGCTTCAGCTCTCTTGTTCGCCTTTGCTCCCGGTAACGCACTGGCTCAAGTGAGGCCGGGCGACATCGTCACGGCTCAGCAAGCGCGCAGGATTAAGGGCCTGGTCGCACCCGGAGTCTATTACAAGGTCGCGAACGGGATGAGTATGAAGATAGTTCCTACCAGTCGCGTCGAATGGCCTCCTCCCTATCGCGAAGCGACCGAAAAATATTCCGAGCAGGTACGACTATCACCGGACGGTCGAACAGTTCTCAACTACGTTGCCGGTCAGCCGTTTCCATTCCTCGACCCGAACGATCCGCAGGTGGCGACGAAAATCATCTGGAACAATGTATTTCGTCCAATAACGAGTGACGATTACGACCTGCGTTATTTTGCCTGCGAGAATATGTATACAGGACTGAATCGTCCTTATCGCGTGATCGACGAAATCGACGTCGGCCACTATGCGGGATATAACGAAATCGGGCGAACCGAGGTCGAGCCGATGCCGATCGACCCCGATTTCAAACGCACCGGACGCTACTGGCTATTCGCTTTGTACCCGATAATGTCTCCCGAGAATATGCGCGGCGCAGGATTCGTGAGGTATCGCTACGCCAATCCGAGGAAAGGCGACGACATATGGAGCTGGAACACGGGCACTCGTCGTCTGCGACGTCTCGACGAGCCTGAGATGAGCGATGCGGTGACCGGTGCGGGGCTGCCGAACGAAGGCGGCGGCAATATCGTCGTTTTCGATCCGAATCACTATTCGGGATTCAATGCGAAAGTCGAGGAGTACAACTATCGATTTCTCGGCGAGAAGAATCTGCTCGGCGTGGTTCATGCCGCCCATTCGCCGGAAATTACCTGCGCGACCGACGGCGGCGGGAGCGCGTGCCCGGAGAACTGGGAGATGCGTCACATGTACGTCGTCGAAGCGACGCCTCGAAAAGGACACAACGAGCTGCAATCGAAGACGATTCTCTACATCGACGGTGAGATCTGGTATCCGCTTTACGAAGACGAATACGATCTCCGGGGCCAGCTCTGGCAGAATCACATTTACTGGTTGACGTATCGGGACCGGCCGGTGCCGGATGCGCGCGTCGCGATCTATCCGTTTAAGCGCGCATTCGTCGTG
>DASPQU010000203.1:0-6337 GCA_035624805.1 Binataceae bacterium (SeqCode)
ACCCATCACGCCCCGCTACCCCGCCCCGGAATCGGCGTTCAAGCGCCGGCGCGAGCGTTCTTTTCTCGATTCCGTTCAGCGTTGCCAGATGACATGCGCAGCTTCGAGCGGCACGACCGCGTCGGGCTCCCAGCCCACGACGCGCGCCGTATAGTCGGACGCCGGTCGCGTCGCAGGCGCCTCGCATCGGAAGTTGTAACCCCCGATCGCTCCAATCAGCCTCTCGCTGCGCACCATCTCAATTCTTTCGGCGCCTGCCTCTTCGCCATCGGGAGGCTCAGCATACAGCTCGACGCTGACGAGATCAGGATCGATCTCATCGAAGTAAAGCTGAACCGTGAAATTGTGCGAAATGTCATTGCTCTCGATATGGACATCGCCGAACCTGATCTGGTTCCAGCGTCGATCCAGCATCCGTTTCCACGCCACGATTCGCTCGCCAATCGCGCATCGGTCGGCTTCGCGCCTGCGAAACTCGCGCGCCGAGGTGACGTAAAATTGGTCGGTATATTGGCGCACCGCACGATTGGCTGAAAAGTTCGGCGTCAGGAGAGCCATGCTCTCGCGCATCTTCGCCACCCAACGGGTCGGGATGCCGCGCACGTCGCGGTCGTAAAAGGCGGGAATCACCTCATTTTCGAGCAGATCGTAAAGCTGGGCCGCTTCCTGCTCGTCCGATGAGGAATCGTCGTTCAAGCGCGCGTCGCCGATCGCCCATCCGACCTCGGGCGAATACGCCTCCGCCCACCATCCATCGAGGACGGAAAGATTCAGTCCACCGTTAACGAGGATTTTCATTCCGCTGGTTCCGCTCGCCTCCCAGGGGCGCCGGGGAGTGTTTACCCACAGGTCGACGCCGCGCACGAGATGGGCTCCCAGTTCGAGGTCGTAGTCGGCCAGGAAAACCGCGTGCTGCTGGATGTCGTAGCGACGCAGGAATACCAGCCACTCGCGAATCATCCGCTTGCCGGGCGCATCAGCGGGATGCGCCTTGCCGGCGATCGCGAATTGAACAGGATACTGGGAATTCTTGATAATGCGCGCGAGGCGATCGGGATCCTGAAGTAAAAGATTAGGTCGCTTGTAGGTCGCGAATCGCCGGGCGAATCCGATCGTCAGCGCGTTGGGATCGAAAACGTGTCGAGCCCGCTCGATCTCGGATGACGAGCCGCCAATCGCTGCGGTCTGCTTCTCGATTCTCTCACGAACGTAGTTGACCAGTTCCGCGCGATTCGAACCGCGAAGATTCCACAGGGCTTCGTCCGACACCCCGCGAATCGACTCGCCGACGTTTTCGGTCGCGCCAAACCACCGCTCCCTTCCCGCCGCCTCGGACCACAATTCACTCGCCGCGGTCGATTCCCAACTGGGCGTATGGACCCCGTTGGTGACGTAATCGACGGGAATTTCGTGCACCGACCATTTCGGAAACAGCGGCTGGAAGATTCTCCGGCTGACTTGCGCGTGCAGGCGACTGACCGCGTTAATCGCACCGCTGCCGCGAATCGCGAGATAAGCCATGTTGAACGGTTCGAAGCGATCGTTGGGATCCATGCGGCCGAGCGCGAGCAGTTCCGAGAAATCGATACCGAGCTGCTCGCGAGCGTAAGCCTCGAGATAAATCCTGACCAATTCAGGATCGAATCTGTCGAATCCCGCCGTGACGGGCGTATGCGTGGTGAACAGATTGCCGGCGCGAGTGACCGCCAATGATACGTCGAACGGCTTGCCGTTATCGGACATGAAGGCGCGCGCCCTCTCCAAAACCGCGAACGCGGCGTGTCCCTCGTTCAGATGACATACCTCGGGATGCAAACCGAGGCGCCGCAACAGGCGCCATCCACCGATACCGAGCACGAGTTCCTGGGTGAACCTGACTTCCGGGCCGCCGCCGTATAGCTCGCTCGTGATACCGCGATGCATCGGCAGGTTCGCGGGGTCGTTGCTGTCGAGAAGGTAAAGCCGGACCCGTCCAACCCTGACTTCCCACACTCGTAGCCGCAACTTATATCCGGGAAGATCGAAATCCACCCGGACCAGTTCGCCTTTGCTATCGCGCAGCAGAGTGATCGGCAGCAGTTCCGGCGAGTTGAAAGGGTAATACTCGATTTGCTCGCCGTGCACGTCGAGCATCTGCCGGAAGTACCCGCGTTGATACAGAAGACCGACGCCAACCACGGGGACGCCGAGATCGCTGGCCGCCTTAAGCTGGTCGCCCGCGACGTTGCCCAGGCCGCCGGAGTAAATCGGGATGAGGTCGCTCAGCCCGAACTCCAAACAGAAGTAGGCGGCGCACGTCACATCATGCGGCAAATGATTGTGGAGAAACCACTTCGTCGCGTTGAAGTACGCCCGATGCTGATCCGCAAGATCCTCGACGTGGCGCAGGAAGGTTCCGTCCTGCGCCAGCTCATTGATCTTCCCGGGAGAGGCGGCGCGCAGCACCGCCCAGGGATTGCGGGTGAGGTTCCAGAGGTCGGCGTCTATACGGCGCCAGATTTCGGAGTTCTCGTAATTCCAGACAATCCTAAGATCGAGCGCTAGATCCTCCAGGATTGCGAGCTTTTCATGGTCACGGATCAGCAGTTCTGGCGATACGGACATTCAACAAACGCCTCTCAGACGCATACGCGCCGAAGCCTGTATCCATAAAAGAGTCCTGCTAGCGAGACAATGCCCCGGCGCCGAATGAAATATGCTCGGCGGATGGAAATCAGGCCGCCGCGTCGAACAAACGTTTGATGATCGCCTGTGCTTCCTGCTGAATCCGGCGCAGATGGGCCTCGTCGCTGAAGCTTTCCGCATAGATCTTGTACGTTTCTTCGGTGCCCGACGGCCGCGCCGCAAACCATCCGTGCTCGGTTATGGCTTTGACGCCGCCGAGCGATTCGTTATTTCCGGGGGCTTTCGTGACAACAGAGCTGATTTTCTCTCCCGCAAGCTCGGTGGTACCCAGCTTCTCAGGAGACAAACCCTTTAAGATTTCCTTTTGCGCTGCCGTCGCCGGCGCATCGATTCTCTCGTACACAGGAGCGCCGAATTCCCCGGTCAAACCGCTGTAGATCTCGCCCGGATCGCGTCCGGTTCGCGCGATTATCTCGGCGGCAAGAAGCCCCATGATGATGCCGTCTTTGTCGGTCGTCCAGACGCTTCCGTCCCGGCGCAGGAAGCTCGCTCCCGCGCTCTCCTCGCCTCCGAACGCGATCGATCCGGTCATCAGTCCATCGACAAACCATTTGAAGCCGACCGGAACCTCGACAAGCTTGCGCCCGAGGCTCTTCGCGACGCGATCGATTATCGAGCTGCTGACTGCTGTCTTTCCGACCGCCGCCGACGAAGACCATCGCTCGCGATGGCGATACAGGTACGAAATCGCGACCGCAAGGTAATGATTCGGGTTCATCAAGCCCGCGCTTCGGGTGACTATCCCATGCCGGTCCGCATCCGTGTCGTTTCCGAAGGCTACGTCAAATCGATCGCGCATCCCGACCAGCCGCACCATCGCGTACGGCGATGAACAATCCATCCGGATTTTGCCGTCCCAGTCGGCTGTCATGAATCGGAACGTGGGATCGACCTCGACGCTCACGACGCTCGCATTGAGGCGGTAACGCTCGATGATCACCGGATAGTAATGAACCGAAGCGCCGCCAAGCGGATCGATTCCGATTCGCGCCCCGCCCGAGCTGATCGCGTCCATGTCGACGACGTTTTTCAGGTCATTAACATATTCGCCGATATAGTCGTGGCGCTTGATACATGAGGCGCCGAGCGCCCGTTCGAACGGAATCCGTGGGATGGATTCGGCGCCTTTTCCCATCAATTCGTTGGCGGTGTTTTCAATCCATTTCGTCGCGGAGGTGTCGGCGGGACCGCCGCTCGGCGGGTTGTACTTGAATCCGCCGTCAGGCGGCGGGTTGTGCGAGGGCGTGATAACGATGCCATCGGCCAAACCGGACTTACGCCCGCGATTGTAGGCGAGTATCGCGTGCGAGATTCCCGGCGTCGGTGTGTAAAGCCGATCTTTGTCGATCAGTGTATCGACCTCGTGCGCCGCCAGCACTTCAAGCGCGCTCGCAAACGCCGGTTCAGCGAGCGCGTGCGTGTCCATCCCAAGGAAGAGCGGACCCGTGACGCCTTCGCGCTGACGGTACCGGCAAATCGCTTCCGTGATCGCCACGATGTGCGCTTCGTTGAACGAGTTCGAGAAGGCGGACCCGCGATGGCCCGACGTACCGAATGACACGCGTTGACCAGGATCGCGAGGATCCGGACGATTCGCGTAATACGCGCTAACCAGCCGCGGCACGTTCACCAACTCGGCGGGCGGAAGGTGCTTTCCTGCCATCGGATGCGCCATCATCAACTCCTCAACAGGTTTTGCGCCCCAGGTCTCGGGGGTTCAAAGGCCTCAAGCGACAATACGGTCGGGCGAAGCGGGGCTTTCCGGCTCAGGCGCGGACCCGGATTGTAGATCGAACAGCTTGCGATATTTGCCTTCGAGCGCGTGCAGCTCGTCGTGGGTCCCCTCCTCAACTATACGTCCGCCAACGACCACCATTATCCGGTCGGCGCGACGAACGGTCGACAGGCGATGTGCAATCAGCAGGGTCGTGCGCTTTTCCATCAGGCGCTCGATCGCATCCTGAACGACCAGTTCCGATTCCGAATCCAGATTGGATGTGGGCTCGTCGAGAATCAGCATCGGTGAGTCGCGCAGCAGAGCGCGTGCGATCGCAAGGCGCTGGCGCTCGCCGCCCGAAAGGCGAACGCCGAACTCTCCGACCCTCGTTTCGTATCCGCCGGGGAGACGACTGATGAAATCGTGCGCGTTCGCTAGCTTCGCCGCGGCGATGACTTCTTCATCACTGCGATTCGGACTGCCGTACGCGATATTCGCACGAATTGTGTCATTGAAGAGAAACGTATTCTGAGCCACCGCCGCAATCTGGCCGCGCAGCGATCGAAGCGAATAGTTCCTCAGGTCTATTCCGTCGATAAAAATCCCGCCTTCCCAGGGGTCGTAAAAGCGCGGGATCAGATCGGCCAGCGTTGATTTTCCGCCACCGCTCATCCCTACCAGCGCCACTATCTCTCCGGGATTTATCGTCAAATTGATGTCACGCAGAACCCAATCGGTTTCCTGATTGTAACGGAAGCTGACGTTGCGGAACTCGATTTTGTGCAGTCCCGGCGGCAGTTCGATCGCATCGGGCGCGTCCAGCACCTCGGGTTGCTGATCGATCACTTCGAACAGGCGTTCGCCGGAAATCAGTCCTTGTTGGATCGCGTTGTTCGCCCCCGCGATGCGCTTGAACGGTCGATACACCAAAAGCATCGCCGCGAAGAAAGCGGCGAACGTCCCGGGCGAGCGGGCGCCGGCCAAAACCGAACTGGCGCCGAACCACAAAACCGCCACCACAGCCAGCGCGCCGAGCACCTCGATAATGGGGTCCGTGGAGGTGCTGATGCGCAGCACGTGGCGGATGAATCGCAGTTGCTTTTTTAACTCCGTGCGGAAACGGTCGGACTCGTAATCTTCCATGCCGAACGTCTTTACGACGCGGCATCCTTGCGCTGTCTCCTGCAGCATAACCGAGACATCGCCCAGCTTGCGTTGGGCATCCTTGGTCATCTTGCGAACCCGCTTTGCAACGCGAATCACGGGAATAACGCCGACGGGAAACACGACGAAAACGATCAACGCCAGCTTCCAGTCCATCCAGAAGATTCCGCCGACCAGCGCGACGAGCGTCAGACTGTCGCCGATCATCGAAAAGAGCGTCGTCGTGATAACGCTCGACGCGAACTGCGCGTCGGTCAGCACTCTCATCAGGAGCGTGCCAGTGGCCGTATAGTGGAAGAACGATAATGGGAGATGCTGGACCCGATTGTTGAACTGGGCGCGCAGATCGAACGCGATGCGCATCCCGATGTATCCGGTTACGTAGTCGGCCAGGAAGTCAGTTACCGCACGCAGGACGAATACCGCGAGAATCTCAAGCGAGAGGATCTGAACCGTGTGCAGATCCTTGAAATTTGACAAGCCATCGATCGCCCGCTTCATCAGCATCGGGATGGCTCCGTTCGACGCACTCAGGATGATCATCGCGACGGCGGCGACCACCATGTCGGGATAAACGTAGGGGCGCGCGTAGCTCAGGAGCCGTTTGTAAACCGCGCGATATCCACCCGCCGGCATTTCGGCGGTAGCGACTCCGTCACCGAAGATTTGGGCGACGAGTTTATCGCGAATTTGGTCGAGCATTCTCGTGACTATCGTGGTCGCCACGGACGAGCAGGCAATGCCGTCCAATGGGCCATTGTCACACCCCGT
>DASPQU010000204.1:0-4331 GCA_035624805.1 Binataceae bacterium (SeqCode)
GGGAGGATAAATGACGGGCGCGACCCGCGATTCGTGCTCGGCTGGCAATCCGATCCAGAAATCGATTCCGAGAGGCTTTGCGACTTCGTCGCGGAAGAACTCGCCCAAACGTTTGCCGGTCGAGCGATGCACCATCTCGCCGACCGTCCACGCCGAGGTCATCCCGTGATAGCCGTTGCGCGTGCCCGGCTTCCAGAAGGCTTCTTCGCGCTCGAGCAATCCGACCATATGATCGTAATCGTAAAACGCGCCGTACTTGAGCGGCGCGCGCACGTGCGGCACGCCGACCGAATGATCGAGCATCATCGGTACGAGCGCGTCTTCCTTTCCCGCCTGCGCGAACGCCGGCCAGTAGCGCGCAACAGGAGCGTTGAAATCGAGCAATCCGCGATCCGCAGCCATGTGCGCGCATAGCGCCGACGCGCCCTTGGTCGCGGAAAACACGATCGATACCGTGTCGCGTTTCCAGGGCGCGCCGTTCGGCGTAGCTTTGCCGCCCCACAGATCGACGACGGTCCGACCCTCGACCGATACGCATACGCTCGCGCCAAGCTCGTCGCGCTTTTCGAAATTCTCGACAAATGCCTGAAGCACGCCGGCGAATTTGGGATCGCATTCGCCTTCAACGATACCCGAGCTGAGGGTCAACGATATTCGCTCACCGTTCATAAAGCCTGCCCGCGAGAATTCGATTCGTAGAACCGACGGGGGATTGTAAACGAGGGGATGCCCGTTGCGAAACGTGTCGAATCGAAAGGATCCCGTTTCGACGTGCCATACTTCTTTCAGGAGAATCGCGATTTTGGGCGCACGAAGACGGTCGACGGGCGCAGGCTCACGCGCACGAGCCTCAGAGCATCCCGCCTCCAGATCGATCGATATGTAGCCGTGCGTCCTGGATCTCAATCGGACGCGTCACTGCGCCGACGGGCTGCCGCCGCCTGAACTCTGGCCGTGATGGTGTCGTCGGCCTTCGTTGGAGCGGCAAATCATTTCTTTTTTCCGCTGATGACAGGTTCCGTTAACCGTTTCGCCTTTGCGGGTGAACGTACAAGGCGCATCAGCAGCCTTGCCGGCGCAGGCCGCGATCATCTCCTCGCGCATCGACATCGACTTCCCCGAAGCACTCGGAGGATTCGCAGCGTTCTGTGCATAGAGCGTGGGCGCCGAAAGAAACAACGTCGTGAGCAGGCTGAGCGTTGCGACTTTTGCTTTCATCCGTGAGCTCCTCTCGCCTTGTAATTCCTTTATCTTCCGCCAGAAACCGTGGAAATTGAATAGCCTCCATCATCATTCGCATGCTCGTCTGGCGAAAAAGCCGCGGTGATGCGAGACTAACGAAATCGATCGGGCCGAAATTCGTAAGTTCGCGCCCGCTATCTCAGATTAAGGATGGAAATCATGCGAGACGTCGTGATCGTTGAGGCGGGCAGATCCCCAATTGGAAAAAAGAAAGGCGCCCTTTCCGCGGTGCATCCCACTGAACTGCTCGGGAGCGTGATGATGGCCGTGCTCGAGCGTGCGGGCGTCGCGCCCGCCCTGGTCGGTCAGGTCGTCGGAGGATGCATCAACAAGGTGGGAGCGCAGGCGATGAACGTGACGCGTACCGCGTGGCTGACGGGGGGAGGTTCGGCGGACACCGCCTGCTCCACGGTAGATTCGCAGTGCGGGTCGAGCCAATACGCCGTCAATCTCGCCGCGAGCATGGTTGCGTCGGGCGCTGAAGATATCGTGCTCGCGTGCGGCGTTGAGAATATGAGTCTGCTGCCGATCGGTTCCGATGCAATCGCAGGCGCGCAGGCCGGATTCGGCAAGCCAATCACGCGCAAATATCGCGAGCGATTCGAATTCACGAGCCAGTTCGAGGGAGCAGAGCGTATCGCGACCAAGTACGGGATCACGCGCAGTGATACCGATCGTTTCGGACTCGAATCGCAGGTCCGCGCGGCGCGTGCGATCAAGGAGGGCCGGTTCAAGTCGCAGATAATCGCGGTCCAGGCGCCGGTTATGAAGAGCGACGGTCAGCGCAGCGACGAGATGCATACCGTCGAGCGCGACGAAGTTCCGCGCGACACCAGCCTGGAGGCGCTCGCCGCTCTCAAACCGGTCGCGCGTCCCGACGGCATCCACACCGCGGGATCGTCATCTCAGATCGCCGACGGCGCGTCCGCGGTTCTTCTCATGAGTGAAGCGAAAGCGCGCGAACTCGGAAAGCGTCCGCGTGCACGGGTCGTCGATACCGCGCTGGTCGGATGCGATCCGGTGCTGATGCTTGAAGGGCCCATCCCGGCGACACGCAAGCTGCTCGATCGCAATGGGCTTAAGATTTCCGACATCGATGTGTTCGAGATCAACGAAGCGTTCGCATCCATGGTCCTGAGCTGGGCGAAAACTCTCGGACCCGATATGGCGCGTGTAAATCCCAATGGCGGCGCGATCGCGCTGGGACATCCTCTCGGCGCGACCGGATGCGGTCTTGTCACCAAGGCGCTCTGTGAACTGGAACGCAGCAACACGAAGCGTGCGATCATCACGATGTGCTGCGGCGGCGGCCTCGGTACCGGAACGCTGATCGAACGCGCCTGACGATCTATCGGCGAAGCGAAGACTTCGGGATCGGAATCAATGGTTCCGGAGTCTTCGGTTTTTTGTATCTCATTCCATGATGTTTCTGTTTCGTTAACCGATAATGGATACGAATGGTCCTTTCCTCTGAGCTTTCGGACTCGATCGGCATAACTTCTTGCGAGTGAACCATTAACGCTCAGTGCGATTGCATCGCGCTCGGCAAACGACGACGTTAAACACTTCTTTGTCGGTGAACATGTAATGGTCGGCATACTGGTGAGCCGCGGCACTGATTCGTGGCCATCACTTTGGGATTTGATCGTCGTAGGCGGAGGCCCCGCGGGACTGGCGACCGCAATCGTCGCCGCCGAACAGGGGCTTTCGGTCCTCGTGCTTGAGCGGCGGAAATTTGCATCCGAAAAGGCGTGCGGCGAAGGATTGCTGCCGCCGGGAGTGAAGGCTCTCGAACGTCTCGGAATTCGCGATCGCTTCGATCACACGACCTCGCGCCCGTTTCGCGGAATTCGCTTCATACAGGAAGACGGTTCGAGCGTTGCCGCGCCGATGCCGTGGCCCGGCCTCGGAATTCGCCGCGTCGTGCTGCTCCAGAAGCTGATCGAACGCGCCGAGGAACTGGGCGCTGTCCTGTGGGATCGATGCGCGGTTCTCGCCGTGGCGCCGAAATCCGACCGCGCGATCGTTACCAGCACCGGCGGCGAATTCGCGGCGCGATTGGTTGTGGCGGCGGACGGCCTCCATTCCTCGTTGCGCAAAGCCTCGGGTCTACGAGGACCTTCGGGTCCGCGACGTCGATTCGCATTGCGCCAGCATTATGAAGTCGAGCCGTGGACCGAATTCGTCGAAGTCTACGCCGATGACAAGGGCGAGGCGTTCGCGACGCCTGTCTCAGATCGATGCGTAGCAGTGAACTGCGTATGGGAGCACGGCGGCGTCGATCGGCCGACGATGCCGACGCTGCTGAGTCTCTTCCCCAGGTTGGCGGCTCGGCTCGGCAATGCGCCGGCGGTATCGACCGTGCTCGGCGCGGGGCCGATGGCGCAGAGCGCGATGCGTCGAAACAGCGACCGGATGGTGCTGGTCGGAGACGCGGCAGGATTTATCGATTCAATCGCAGGCGAAGGGCTGTCGATCGCATTCAATTCAACGATCATCCTGGGACGGCACCTCAAGGCGATACTCGCTCGCGGCGCGACTCGCGAAAGCCTCGAACCGTTCGAGCGCGAATGGCGCGGCCTTTTTCGAGGATACGCGTTCATCACCAACGCGATGCTCGCGATCGAACGTCGCCCGCGCACGCGGCGGATGGTCATCCGATCGCTGATGAAGCATCCGTGGGTTTTTCGCGCGATAATGAGCGGCGGCATCCGAATGATGGCGACCGCAGCTTGAGACGGAACTTATTGCAGGATCAATGCGCAGGCACGGTGGCCCATTTCAGCAGTACCTGTTTATCGTCATTATTGAGGCGCGCCGACCCATCGAACACCGTATAATCTCCCGGCGGCATCGATCCTGAGGCGACGGATTTGGCGATATTACCAAGCGCGGCGCTCTTCTGGTCGCCATCGTAGTCGCGCCAGTTGGAGAAATTGAGAACCCGGCGCGCGGATTTAGCGCCGAAAAGATAGGACGGCGAGATGCTCGCGTACCAGGGCGCGCTCTTTTCGCTTGAGTGACACTGGAAGCAGGAGTTGTCGAGAATCGTATTGACCTGCGAATCGGAGCTGATTTGATTCGAAGCC
>DASPQU010000205.1:0-2099 GCA_035624805.1 Binataceae bacterium (SeqCode)
CCGGCGCTGGAATTCCTCTACGGTTGTCGAAGGCGTCTCGCGTTCGTTTTTCCGATAGCCGTTGCGAAAATTGTTGAAGAGAATCGTCATCAGCCACGCGCGACAATTGGTGCCAAGGGTGAACTGATGGAAAAATCGATACGCGCGCAGCGCTGTTTCCTGCACGAGATCGTTCGCGTCTTCGGGATTGCGCGCCAGCCGCAAGGCCATCGAGTAGACGGCGTCGAGGTGAGGCAAAACTTCGCGCTCGAACGTCTCGCGCTTCGACCCAGGCTTGTCCGGCGTGCTCGGCATCTGTGGGTGAGTGAAACATAACACCTGCCGTCAATAAAATCCCGCATCGCATGAATAAGTTCCTCTAAATCAAGGAAAATTCATCTGCTCGCGAAATAATTGCTGAAGATTGTCCGGATGGTTCACAACCTTCTCGGGAACCTCGCACCGCGGTTTGCGGTTGTTTCGGATGGTATGTGCCGGTCGAATCCAAGTTGCGCGGGGACTGCCGGCGCGCGATAAGATTTTCTGATCAACCCAATTAGGAGGCACTATGAGAAAAGGACTTGGCGGAGCGGCTTTGGCAGCGGCTGTAGCTGTAATGTTTGCCGGCAGCGCTGTGATGGCCGCAGAGGGTTCCGGGACCCCGGGTTCACAGGTGAAGTGCGTGGGAGGAAACTCCTGCAAAGGACAAAGCGCGTGCAAGAGCGCCTCGAATGACTGCAAGGGACAGAATGCCTGCAAAGGCAAGGGATTCGTAATGTCCTCGTCCGAAAAGGAATGCTCGCAAGCAGGCGGCCACGTCGAGAAGAGCTCGGAAAAGATGTAGGCGGGATCGTCCCGCGAAGGCGGCGGGCCGCGCCACTTCCGGTGCGGCTCGCTGCGGCAACGATGGACACTTCGAAATTTCCTTTCCTCGGTTTCGGCGTCGGACTCCGGCGCGATCACTACCTCCAGCTGCTGGAAAATCGTCCGACGATGGATTGGTTCGAGATAATTTCTGAGAACTTCATGATCGACGGCGGGCGTCCGCTCGAAGTCCTGGGCGCTGTACGTGAGGACTATCCGATCGTTGCGCACGGGGTCTCGATGTCGCTCGGTTCGACCGATCCGTTAAATCGCGAGCATCTCGGCCGATTGCGCGAGCTTGCGCGTCGATTCGAGCCGGCATGGATATCCGATCATCTGTGCTGGACCGGTATCGGCGGACGCAATCTGCACGATCTCCTTCCGCTGCCGTACACCGAAGAGGTTGTTCGTCACGTCGCGGAGCGGATACGAGTCGTACAGGATTTTCTCGGGCGCCGGATCGCAATCGAAAACGTATCCAGCTACATGACCTTCAGCGATTCGCAGATGACCGAGTGGGATTTTCTTTCTGCCGTGGCGTCGGAAGCTGACTGCGCGATTTTGCTCGACATCAACAACATCTTCGTTAGCGCTTTCAATCATGATTTCGATGCGCAGGCATATATCGACGCGGTTCCCCGCGATCGCGTCGTGCAGTTCCATCTCGCCGGGCACAGCGATCACGGTCGCTATCTTCTCGACACTCACGACCATCCGGTGCGCGACGAGGTATGGGAGCTTTATGCGCGCGCGGTCCGCCGCTTCGGATCGATATCGACCTTGATCGAATGGGATGACAATATCCCCGCGTTCGAGGTTCTGGCGGATACTGCCGACAAAGCGCGGCGTATCCATGACGAAATAGTTCGCACGAAGGCTGACCCGGATGCGACGCGATCTGAAAACAATCCAGGAAATCCTGTATCGCCTGATCACCGCGCCTAGCGGCGTCGCCGAGGGACTCGCCCATGAGCGTGAGCTCGATCGCGAGGGTCTGCGAAGAGTGATTTCCGACGGCGCGCGGCTCACTGCGGAAGAGCGCGTCGATGTCTACGCTTCGGCGTATTTCTACCGTATTCTCGACGTTCTGAAAGAGGACTATCCCGCGACGCTCAAGATTCTGGGCGACACAAACTTTCACAATCTCGTTACCGGATACTTGGTCCAATATCCGCCGACCCACTTCTCGATCACCTTCGCGGGACAATTTCTCGCGCGCTATCTCGAAACCCATCCGCTCGCGCAGAGCTATTGCT
>DASPQU010000206.1:0-2048 GCA_035624805.1 Binataceae bacterium (SeqCode)
CGATTTTGTGCGCGAGCAGGTTCAGCGGGAAATTGAAGGGGCCGATCGCGGCTATGGTTCCAAGCGGAAACCGCTCGACGATCCCGCGCGTGTTCGGGCAAAGCGGATCAAAATCCAGTGGCTCGTACGTTCCCCCGAACCGCGCGATTTCTTCTGCGGCGAGCGCGAAAACGGAGATCGCGCGATTTACCTCACCGCGCGTGTAGTCGATCGGTTTGCCGGTGCACAGGACGATCGCGCGCTCGATCTCGAAGCGTCGTTCGGCGATTCCGCGACTGATATGGCGCAACGCGCTGGCGCGCGCGGCGCGACTGAGCCTGCGCGCCTTCACGAAGGCTGTCGCCGACGAAACGAGAGCTGCTTCCAGTTCAGTTTCGCCGGCGCGCGCCACCGTCCCAACGACGTGCTCATCGTAGGGATAGCGGATTTCGTATCTATCCGAGCTGTCGACGAACTTGCCGTCGATGAAGAGCCGTTGGTGTCCTATGGGTTCCATGTGAGAATTCTCGAGATTCGAATATCTGATTATCGCCACGCAAGAAATGTGAAGGCAACGTCGGGGGTCGTCAGTAAGGCACTTGACCGAAGTGTTCGTCGGTCCCCATCGCAAGACAATCACGATATTCGCCGCACGTGCGCAGCAACTCTTCGTGCGTTCCTTCCGCCCGCAAGGTCGCGTCGGAAACGAAGAGAACGCGGTCGCATGAGGCGAGGGTGCGCGCACGATGGGCCACGATCAGCACGATCCGATCGCGCGCGAGAGCGCGCAGAGTCTTCATGAGGGCGCCTTCGGAATCGGGATCGAGCGGTGCGGTCGGCTCATCGAGGACGAGCATCGCTGGTTTCCTCAGCAACGCACGTGCAATCGCGATGCGCTGCTTCTGTCCCACCGAGAGCCGCGCGCCGCGGCGCCCAAGCATCGTCGCGTATCCTTTAGGCATCGACTCTATGAAGTCCGCGGCGCCGGCGTCGCGGGCGGCGGCCCGCATCTCGTCATCCGAAACAGCCGGCAATCCGTATTTGATATTGTCGGCGAGCGATCGCGAAAAGAGCGCCTCCTGCTGGAAAACAAATCCGATACGTTCGCGCAGATCGGCGAAAGCGAGTGCGCGTGTGTCGATGCCATTAAGTCTGATCTCGCCCGCCAATGGTTGGAGAAAGCGCGCAAGCGAAAGGATGAGCGTGCTTTTGCCGACTCCGCTTGGCCCCGCGACCCCGATCATCTCACCTGAATGCAACTCGAAATTAATGTTTCGCAGGACAGTCACCGAACCGTATCCGAGCGAGACCTGGCGAAACTCTATCACCTCGAACTTGTCCGGAGGGATTACAACGTCGGCGCGACTACTGTCCTCGGCCGGCATGTCGAGGATGCTGAAAATGCGGCGCAGTCCGGAAATCGGTCCCTGCAATTCGGCCCAAGTGGCGCCAATCACGCGCATCGGCCACGCCATCATTGCCGCGTAACTCGCAAGCAGGACGAGGTCGCCCTTCGTGAGGTTCCCAGCGACTACATCGAGCACGAGACGATAGAGAGCGAATCCGACCAGAGCTATCGTGAGCGGCGCGACGACCAGAAGAAGGGCCATGATGATCACAATGATGCGTAACGTCGGGCTGAATGAACCCCAACTCACCGAATCAACGGCGTGACTCTCGCGATCTTCCTGGCCGTACGCCTTGATTAGCTGGACGTTGGCGATACGTTCCTCGAATGCGGCCATCACGTCGCTGCCGCGTTCACGCATCTGCTGCGCCTGATCGCGCAGAACTCGACCGAAGGCGCTCGCCCCGATCGCGACAACCGGCAAGGATAGGGCGGCCACGATCGGGATGTAGGGTTGATCGGAGAATGCCGAGGTGACTACCGCTAGCGCCATCAAAAAGCCGACCACCGACATCACGGGGGCAAGGACGCCGCGATAAAAGACTGCACTGACCGACGCGCTGTCGTGCATCACGCGAAAGACCGCATCTCCGAGCTTTTGATCCGCATAAAGGCCGAGGGGAGAGCGCATAAATTGTTGGTACAGCTTAACCCGCACGTC
>DASPQU010000207.1:0-2946 GCA_035624805.1 Binataceae bacterium (SeqCode)
ACACGTTTATCGATTCGCCGCGCCTCCTGCGTCCTACTCTCCAGCTCCGCTCGCGTGATGATCTCTTCATGGCGGGACAAATGATCGGCGTCGAAGGTTATGTCGGATCCGCTGCCGCCGGCCTGCTCGCGGGAATCAACGCGGCGCGATTCGTTCAGGGTCAGCCTCTCATCGTTCCACCAACGCAAACCTCGCTCGGATCGCTCGTGGCGTACATCACAGATGCGAGCCGTCAGAATTTTCAGCCGATGAATGCGAATCTCGGCCTGATGCCTCCCCTGGGTGTGCGAGCGCGCGGACGCGAGAAGAAGGCGTTGATGGGCCAGCGCGCCCTGAACGCGATGCACGAATGGATCGCATCAACAGCGATCGAATCTCAATCCGAATCTAATCAGCCTGGTGGGATAGGCGTCCCTGTTTCTGCCCCTGCCTCCGCGTTCAGTTGCGGGGGAAGGCAGGGAAGGGGGTCTGCCTGCCCATCAACCGCCTCTCCGCCTCAGACCTCAAAATGAAACTCGCCGCGTTCGACATCGGAACCAACACGACCCTGTTGCTCGCGGTCGAAACGAGCGCAGGCGGCACACTGCGCCCGATTCTCGAACTGTCGCGCATCACGCGCCTCGGCAAAGGCGTCGACAAAACCGGAGCGCTCGATCCCGAAGCGGCGCAGCGCACGCTCGATGCGATCGTGGAGTTCGCCGACGCGGCCCGCCGCGCCGGCGTCGATCGATTCGTCGCTGTCGCCACCAGCGCTCTGCGTGACGCGCGCGACGGTGCCGGATTTATCGCCCGCGCGCGCGAACGATCCGGCGTCGAATTGAAAATCATCTCAGGGCGCGAAGAAGCGGAATTGTCGCATCTCGCGGTAGTTCGCGGCCTCAAGATTGACCCGTCGGCGCGCCTTCTCATCGTGGATATCGGCGGCGGCTCAACCGAACTGATCTGCGCCGAGCCGGGACGCGAGCTTCAGATGACAAGCCTCCAGATGGGATCGGTGCGGCTGACCGAACGAATCATCCACAGCGATCCGCCTTCCGCGTCTGAGACAGCAGAACTGCGCAGTGAAATCGATCGCACGCTCGACACGCTCGGATGGAATTTCAAACCCGACACGCTCGTCGGAATCGCCGGTACCGTCACGACCGTGTGCGCCGTCGCACTTGAAATGGAAACCTACGATTCGGCGCGCGTCCACGGACACGTGCTGTCGCGCGCCGAGGTATCGCGCGTCGCGGCGCTGTTCGGAAAGCTTCCGCTGGCAGAGCGCAAAAAGCTCAAAGGCCTCGTCGAAGGGCGCGCGGACGTGATCTTCGCGGGCGCAACGATTCTCGAACGCCTGATGGATCGCTTCGGCGTCGACGAGGTAATCGTCAGCGATCAGGGCGTGCGATGGGGCCTCGCCTGGCGTGAGACCGAGCACGCTTTCTAGCGCCGCAATACAGTGTTCATCGCACGCGCGTTGACAAAACCGGAACGCATCCAAGAGAATCATCTGCGATGGCGCTCGAAGGCTTCACCATCATTGACGCCGATGGGCATGTGACCGAGCCCGCCTCGCTCTACGTCTCGCATATCGACCCGACATTCCGCCCGCGCTCCGAAGAGCTTCTCGCGCGCGCCGGCAAAGGCAATCTCGCGATCATCTCCGCGCTCGTTCCGGGATGGCGCAGCGCAGCGCGTCCACTGGGCGAAGCCGACGAAGTTCCCAGGCTCGAAAAATTGCCTTCGGGCAAAAATCATCCGCTCGCTTCTCCGCATGGCGGCTACTCGGCGAAAGATCGCATCGTCGACATGGACAAGGAGGGCATCGATGTCGCGGTATGTTTCGCGACAGTCGCGACCTCCGTGATCGCCGAGACCGATCCCGCTTACGAGGCCGCGCTCGCTCGCGCCTACAATCGATGGATCGGCGAGTATTGCTCGGCCGAGCCGAATCGTATCAAGGCGGTCGGAATCGTTCCGCAGCGCGACATGTCGCGATGCGTGGCCGAAGTCGAATATCTTGCGCGCGAACCGTGGTGCGTGGGCGTGATGACGTTCGGCAATCTCGATGGGATGCTCGCCGACCATCCGTATTTCGATCCGTTCTATTCGGCGATGCAGAACGCCGATCTTCCGGTGTGCTTCCACGGTGGAACCGATCGTCCGCCGTTCGCGCCGGGCCGCGCCGAGGTCGGAAACAACATGTTCCTGATGCATCTGACGGGACACGTATGGCATCAGATGCGCGCGATGGCGGCGGCGGTCGGAGGAGGGCTATTCGATCGTTATCCGAAACTCAGATTCGGATTTTTCGAGGGCGGAATCTCGTGGGTCGGATGGTGGGCCGAACGGATGGACGCACATTACGAGCACTTCGGCCGTCATGCTCCGCACCTGAAATGCAAGCCGTCGGACGTGATGCGCGGCGGTCGATGCTTTTACACGTTCGATCCCGATGAGGATCTCCTGCCCGAGATGATGAGCGAGCTGGGCGTGAGCCGGCTGATGTGGGCATCCGACTATCCGCACTTCGATGCGCGGTTCCCCGACGCCGCGGAACTCATCGTGCGCCATACGCGATTCGACGAGCGTCAGAAACGCGTGCTGCTTCAGACGAACGCGCAGCGGTTTTATACGCGATTGCGATAACGCGAGGTTGATGGGGTCCTCGCCTCAACCGTACGCATTGTGCTACAGAGGTATCTTGTACCCGAGTGACATTAGCAGAAGGCGATCACCATGGCGGAAACTCCGTTCCGACTGATTGGCTCGGGCTTGTACACCATTGCGGAGGCTTCTCGCTTGACAGGCGTTTCGCGGGGCCGAATCAGACGCTGGATGAAAGGCTATTCTTTTGTCCGTGGCGACAAAGTCCGAAGATCAGAGCCTGTGGTGCATCCGGCATTGGCGCCGGTTGACGGTACCATTGCTCTAACATTCAAAGACCTGATCGAAGTTCGATTC
>DASPQU010000208.1:0-3773 GCA_035624805.1 Binataceae bacterium (SeqCode)
AGTGCCCTAATTTGGTAGGAGGAGGATAAATGGGCGGAACATAGAGGAACCTAAGGAAATCGCCGGTAATCGTGGCATCGCGCGAGTTTTGAACCGTGATTGCCGGCGCGATCGGAGTCGGCGTCGGCGACGGCTCAGCCAAGGCCCTTTCAGGCGAACCACACCCAAAGGAAACAAGACAAAGGATTGCGATTAAGCCGCCGAGCGCGGCGCCAATAAGATTGCGCCCAAATGGGCCATTTCGATGCAGCATTTCTCCCCCCTTTAGCGACGACTATCTCGGGAAGCTTGCACGAGGCGGAGGTCCTTATGCGTCGCCAGGAAACATTTTTGAGATGGGTAAGAGCAGTCGCATCTCTTATGCCAGCGGCGTGGCAGATCGACGCGCGGACGTTAAAACGTGACCGGAAGCTAAGCGATGGGAGGCATTCGCAGGAGCGCGTCCCACGCTGGTTTCGGAGCGTCATCCCAGGTTCGGATGCCCACGTGATTGAGACGCTCAAGATCCCCGGCGAACACCTTTACGTCATGAAGCAGCGCGAGTGTTACGAACTCCGGATTTAGTCCATGCATCATCTCGGGTAAACGCGCATAGAACGATGCCTGCTGCGTTTCGTTGGCTTGGCGGCGCGGAACTCCATCCGATTTCCGAAAATCCGATTCTCTGGTTCGCAGCTGCTTGGCGAACCGAGGAGTAGTAGTCGCGAGGGATAGAGACCGGAATCCCGAACGCGTCGGGATAGCTCGTAAACGAGACCACGTCCATCGCGCCGTCGAACTTGTGGAGCACGCCGAAATCTCTCTGACCGCGAATGACGTCCCACTGGAAGCTGATAGTCACGGTCTGCGTGGGAAATTTCTCTTTCACGGCGCCGTACGCTTGGTTCGCTAGCGTCGTGAATGCTTCGAATTCGGGTGGGTTCTGGCCTAGGAAATTTACCTCGGTCGCGAGGCCGAGATAATCCGGCTTCAGCGACGCGAGGTTTACGACTTCACTGACGTAGGCTTGTCTGACAGCGGAATCCGCGAAGCTTCCGCCTCCAGCGTACGCGGGAATTGCAGGCGTCTTCCGACCTCCGAACAACGCGATCGGGCTCAGATGCAGATGAAATTTCATCCCGGCGCGCGCCGTCATGTCGCGCACGGCTTTGAGGATCTCGAATTTTGGAATCGACTCCCATTCGACGACCCAGGTCACGTGGCTGCCGATCTCTGCAGCCTCGACAAAGAACTGTCGGATATCGGGATCTTTCGGAAACGGCACATGCGCCGGGGAGAATGAGACGCCGAGAAGGGTGTTTCTAGCGCGCGGTTCTTCAGCGCGGCCCGACGTGACCCGGGCTACCGCGCCCATCGCACCGAGTACCGACGCTCCGGCCAGAGCGCGTGACGTGCGGGTCAGGAAGCCGCGCCGTGTAATCGATGCTTCGAGAGAGCCGCGGCTAGTGATCGCACTCGCCGCCGATCATGTTGATCATGCCGAAGGTCGTGATGATGTCGGCGATCATCCTGCCAATGAGCATCTTGTTCAGCGCGCCCATCGCGAGGAAGCATGGCGGCCGAACCCTGACGCGATACGGACGCCCGCTGCCGTCGCTGACGACGTAGAATCCCAGTTCGCCGTTTCCGCCCTCGACCGCGCTGTAGGCCTCGCCCGGCGGGATCTTGATGCCTTCCATGATGATCTTGAAATGGTTCATCAGGCCTTCGATCGAGTTGTAGACGCGTTCCTTTGGCGGCAGCACGATGCGCGGATCGCTGACAGAAACGGGGCCTTCGGGGAGGCTCGCCATCGCCTGCTCAAGGATCTTCTTCGATTGCTGCATTTCCTCGAAGCGGACCTTGAAGCGATCGTAATTGTCGCCGTGCTCTCCCGTCGGCACTCGGAAATCGAATCGGTCGTAAACCAGATACGGTTCGGCCTTGCGGACATCGTAGGGAACTCCGGCGGCGCGCAGCAGAGGCCCGGTGACGCCGTAGGAAATCAGATCCTCGCGCGACATCGTTCCGATGCCGGACATCCGATCGATGAACACACGATTTCGGCTGAGCAGGCGATCGCAGTCGCTGAGGATCGCGTCGAGGTTCTTCAACGCGGCGCTCAAACGCGGCGCAAAATCGGGCGGCAGATCGCGCGCCACTCCGCCCACACGGCACCACGTGACCGTGAGTCGCGCGCCGGTGACGGCTTCGGCCAGATCGTAGAATGGCTCGCGAGCCTCCAACGTGTAGAAGGCTACGGTCGTCGCGCCGGCCTCGCTGGCGCCCATCCCGATACAGGTGAGATGGTCGGTTATGCGGGAGATCTCGCTCATGATGACGCGCAGATACTGTCCGCGTTCGGGAATCGTCAGGTCGAGCAGTTTTTCCACCGCCATGCCGAAGCCGACGTTATTGATCAGCGGCGACGCATAGTTGAGGCGGTCGACGTACGGGAAACATTGCGTCCACGTTCCCTGCTCGCACATCTTTTCGAACGCGCGATGGAGATAACCGACCTCGACATCGCAATCGGCGATTTGCTCGCCGTCAAGTTTGAGATTGAACTTGATGGTCCCGTGCGAAGCAGGATGGGACGGGCCCATCTGGATCTCCATTATCTCGTCGGCGGGGTCGGACGCCTCAAGTTTGTTTTGCCAGCGTGCAGGCAGTGCCATATGTCTACTACTTCGAAGGCCGCAGAGGGTGAGCTATCGGATCGGTTTCGGAGACCAGCGGTTGGCGCTTCTGGAACGGATAATCCTTGCGCAGGGGATGCCCAACAAAAGTATCGTAGAGCAGTATCCGCCGCAGATCGGGATGTCCGTCGAACCGGATTCCCATCATGTCGTAGGTCTCGCGCTCGAGCCAGTCAGCAGATTTCCAAACATCGATCACACTCGCGACCTGCGGGTCGGGAAATTCGACCTGGATTTTCACGAACAAGCGATGGCCGAGGCTCATCGACTTGAGATTATAGACGACGTCGAATCGCGGTTTGCGCTCAAGCCAGTCGATCGCGAAAAGATCCATCAGGAATTCGAACTTGAACTCCGGATCGTCGCGCAACGTGCGGAAAAAATCGACGGCGCCATCCGCCTTGATCAACACGGTCTCGCGGCCATGGATCGCCTCCATCGAGACTACCCGGTCGCCGAATCGCTCTTTCAGTTTCTCGCCAAGCATTTGATGTCTTGTCCGCGTCGCGCGCTCAATTCCAATCGAGAGCGCCGCGCTGCCATGCGTAAATCAAACCGACGAACAGAATCCCGATGAACACGAGAGCTTCGCCAAGCCCGAACATCCCGAGCTTTCGCAACTCTACCGCCCACGGATACAGAAAGATCACTTCGACGTCGAAAACGAGAAAGAGAATCGCGGTCAGATAGAATCGTACCGAAAAACGACCCCATGCGCTCCCGCTCGGCGGATTTCCGCATTCAAACGCGAGGCCTTTCACGGGTGACGTGCGCTTGGGCCCTATAAAGGCATTCAGCGATACCATCACCCCGACGACTAGCGCGCCGACCACCAGCGTCACCAGGACAGGAAACCAGATTTCCATTCGTTCAGCCCTTAAGCCCGTCTTATTCGTCCAGATTTACACTATCAGCGATCATGTTCCAAATGCGCAAATCGCCGAACTGCCTCCATCGTTCGCGGCATTGCAATCCGATAATCCTTAGGTCGAGCCGCGCTTTCTTACAGGGTCTGTGATCTTGTCGCAACCAAGACGATTGCCTTGACATCGAACCAAACTAACCCTACTCCAATGAACATCACGGTTTTGCCAA
>DASPQU010000209.1:0-7304 GCA_035624805.1 Binataceae bacterium (SeqCode)
AAGAACTCGATGTAGCTCGGATGGTGCTCGGGATGGAACTCGTCGCGCAGCGGATGACAGATGATCATCGTGCCGCCTTCACGCACCAGCGGTTTGCCGCGATACATGTTGAACAGGTATCCGAGCCCGGTGCACTGCACGAGAATCGGATTCATGATCGAATTGACGTTGTAAGGGCAGATGTAAGGCACGCCGACGATCAGAACGTCCGACTGACCCTTCACCGGCACGGAGTATTGCTGAAAGACTTTCGCCAGCGTCTTGCGATGGACCGCCTCGGTCTCGCCCGCCCAGATCCCCGTCATCCCGTAGGGAGCGGCGTAGTTGTAGAGCACCTGACGGCGCATCTCAGCGGACGTGTTGCCCATCGTCCATCGAAAGCCCTTGAGCCGCACCTGATCCCAGTCCGAAAACTGGTCTTCATTCTTGTGCAGGAAATCGAGCATCGAGCCGTACATTCGCGTATTGACGGCGCTTTCGAGCGTGAACACGTTGAGCGATTTCGCGACGAGACGGCCCATCCGATCCGCGCTGCGATGGAGCGCCGAACGCGTCGGATCCATGTACGAATGCGAATCGCGCAGCGTCTCGGCGTTGTGATGGTGTCGCAGGCTCTGATACGGCGACAATCCGACGGCGACCGACTTGTGTCCGCCGTCCATCGGCACCAGATTGATGTTGAGATAGATGACGAGGTCCGACTCGGCGGCGCGGCGCGACAGCCAGACTTCTTCGTCGTGATCGGTCTTACCCAGGTTGACGATTTCGGCGCGATTCTCCGCGTCGAAGTTGTAGAGGCGGTCCGGCCAGAACTGCTTGAACGCCTTCTCTCCGACCATCCGGCGAATCTCGGCCTCGGTCATCCGGCGATGCAGCGAGGTTGCGATGATCAGATGCACGTCGTCGACGCCGTAATCTGCCAGCGTCTGCAGCACCTGGTTGAGCATCCGCTCGCGGATGTCAGGGCGACGCATCGGAGGCAACGGCAGGCTGATATCGTCGATCGCGATCGTCACGCGCATATTGGGATTGAGCTGCGCGAACAGCGGGTCGGCGTTTTCCGGATGCAGCAACGCGTAGCGGATCGCCTGATCCGGATCGGCAACCGGTTCGAGCGGAGGCGGCGGGTAGATCACGCGCGTTCCGATCGGCAGCTTTTCGTACAGGAACTCCTCGCCGTACGGAATCACGCGACGCTCGGAGCGCCGATTGATCGTTACGACGAGATCGCGCCGCGCGCCGGTCTCGTGACGCAGCTCGGCGGCGTTGAGTTCCTTGAGTTTGGTTTCAGGACGCGCCATCCAGACTCCTCCCTTAGGCCTCGACCGCTTCTTCCGATTCCTGTTCGGCGCGGGTCCCCTCGAATCGGATTATCGGCCAATGCCGGCTCATCGCGGTTGCGCGCAGCCGGCGGTCAGGATTTACCGCCACGGGATGCCCCATCGCGGCGAGAAAGGGCAGGTCATAGAACGAGTCGGCATAACCCCAGCAGTCGGCGAGATCGACGCCGTGTTGCTCGGCCCAATTGACGCACCACGCGGATTTCTCGCTGCCCGCCATAATCGGCTCGAGCAGGCGTCCCGAGGCGCGGCCGCGATTCATCGCAAGACGATTCGCGCCGTAATGCTCGATTCCAAAGCGGATCGCGAACGGCGCGGCGATAAAATCCGGCGACCCCGTCACGAGCACCGGTTCGATACCGGCGCGGCGATTCGCATCGATCAGCTCAACCGCCTGCGTATAGGCGTGCTTCGCGAGAACGCGATCGCAGTACTCCTCTCCCAGCGCGACCAGGCGATCACGCGAGACCCCTTTGAGCGAGGCGAACAGGACTTCGTTCAGAATTCTGCGGTCCTGCTGCTCGGCGAAATAGAGTTGCGGCGCGCGTGCAGCAAAGTTCACAAGATGACCGATTCGCCCGGTCCATTCGCCCACGTTGCCGAGGATGTAGAGCGCCGCATGAACGAGGTTGAGATCCGCCAGTGTTCCGTCGAGATCGTAAAAGGCAGCGCGCGGCCGGTGCGCTCGCGCATGAGCGTGGGAGCCGTTTCGCGAAGTCGATTTTGTGCGCTGAACTGACATGTCATTCTAGTTCCGGGCAATAAAAAAATCAGGGTCCTTCGGGGCTGCATAGCGATCGATTTCGCTGAGCAGTTCCGGACGCGCGACGCCGCGCAATCCGAAATCGAGAATTTCCTGCACCAGTGATTCCGTGTCAGGCGCCGCGCTGCGCGAGAGCATCCCGACGACCTCCTTGATCCCACCGAGGATGCAATACGACACCGACCGCGTATCGCATTTGCGCACGAGCTGCATCTCGATGCCCAAATCGAGGGAACGCTGAATGAGCTGCGCGATACGATCGTAAAATTCGCGGATTTTCGCGTCGAGCTCGCGATCGAATCCCACGGAATGGTTGAGCAGGATGTCGGTCAATTCGCGCTCTTCGAGAACGAACTCGATCACCCGACGAAGATTGGCGCGCAATTGATCCACGGGATTCGGCTGACCGTCGCCGACTTTGAGACGCAGGATGCGTACCGACAACTCCTGCACGACCTGCGCGAGCAGCTCTTCAAAAAGATCGCGCTTATTCTGGAAATACAGATAGAACGTCCCGCGGGCGATACGGGCGCGCGAGATGATGTCGGCGACGTTGGTGCGATGATATCCCTTGCGGGCGAATATCCGCTTCGCGTGCCGCAGCACCTGCTCACGACGAGCCTGGCGTTCCATCCTCACGGCAAGTACCCGAGCGCCAACCGTAACCTTCTTGCGACGATAGAGTCAAACAAACCCTGTTGAACAAAATCGTGCGACTCGTCGGTCCGCTCGCGTAAGGTTGAGCTACCGTCCAGGCGCGCCGGCGCGACGCGCAAGGTGATGGTAGGAATGAAAATGCTCCCACGCCACGTGGATGAAACACGCCGCCAGCAGCGGAACAAAGTCGAGATACCATCCCGAGTTCGAGAACATCACATACGCTGCCATCGCCAGCCCGAGCGCCAACCCCGCCATCGCCAGCGCGAAGCTGGTTCCGTCGAGCGCATGATACACGCCGTAGATGACCAGACCGATCGCGAATTCGATTGCGAGCGCGATCCCGATCGGAATCGGCGCACGATAGTGTCCGTCAAGCAGCGCCGCAACATAGTTCGCGTGAAGGTACAGCGCCGGAACCTCGCCTACGGGCGACAGCATTTCCTCAAAGCGGGGCCCGCGGCCGGGTCCGAACGCATGCCATGTCGGACCGATAATCACGATGCGTCCGCGGCATGCCGCTTTCGCGTCTGCCGATCCGTTGAACAGATCGCGGGCAGATATCCTCCAGAATCCACTTATCGGAAGGAATGCGCCGTATACGAATTTGCCCTTGGCAATCGCACGCTTCAGTAGAGGTTCGTCCAGCGTCGTGGGCATTATGTGATTGCGCGTGTCGTAGCCGGCGACGATCCCCATCGCAAAAGAGCCTATGTCTCGAATCGACGCGCTCGATTCGTCCAGGCGGATTCGCAGCGGTATCTGGCGCGGATCCTCGGGAATGTGCAGATGACCGACCGTCATGCCTTCGGGAATCGCGCTGGATGGCAGATAGGCCGGGCCAAGCCGGTAGCGATGGTCTCGCTCAACCACATCGCGTCCGGCGACGATCGGAATGCCGAGAGAATGTATTCGCACAACGGCTTTGCGCAGGTAATCGAGGTCTTCGGGCGAGACGGCGCTTTGCGTGTTCTCGAAATGAGCGAACGCTGGAAAATCCGTCGCGATCACCGTGGCGCCCGAGTCAGCGGCTGCCATCGCCAGATCTGCGACATACCTTGTGCTTATCGGCTGACGCCCAAAGACCGGGGCGTTCCAGAAACTGTCGTCATCAACATCAACGACGGCGATCTGATTCACTCTTTCGGACTGCGACTCGAAGCGAGACATCAGAACATGGAAACGCAGTTCGCCGACGATAAGCGCTGGGAAATAAAGGTGAACGCTCTCCGATTCGACGATCACATTTCCGAGCAGCACGATCGCAAGCACGGTGATCGTCGAGCGCCTAAGCAATCCGTCGCGCGCGTGCTTGAGATGCTCGCGGACGACTCCAAGCGCGCGCTTCCATGCCGACCTGCGCTTCGATTCGTCAGTTCGCCTGCGATTTTTCGCGCGAGACATCGCGCGCAATAGTATCGGAACCGGTCTACGCTTTGGATGCGGTCAGCTGCGGACGCGCTCGCGATTGAAGATCGCGCGTTCCTCGCTGTTGATTTTTTCCCTGATGCGCGAGCCTTTGCCGAGATGGCGGTAGAGACCGCCTTCGGAGAAGTATTCCTCGTATGGCTTTGGGGTCTCGGGTTCGACGGGCGGTTCGTCGGTTATTTTCACGCCCAGCGCCTGCTCGACGAGATCGCTGTCGTACATCCTGACCGCGTCGTAGTCGGTGAGCAGGGCGCAGACCTCGACGCAGATATAGCATCCGATGCATTCCTGGAAACGATCCTGCACCGGCTGGACGCCGCGGCCGCGCAACGTGCCGGCGGGCAGATACTCGATGCACTGCACGGGGCAAAACTCCGGGCATTTGCCGCACGGGAAGCACAGGTTGACATCCATGAAGGCGACTTCGCGCGGACGCTTCTTTTTGCGACCGACGTCTTCCGGAGTTTCAGGGATGCGATCTTCCTTCAGCCTTCGCCTGATGATGTCGATTGCGCCCATGAAAAAATATACGAGTCGAGCGCCAGGCCGGCGTCAAGCGCGCTCGGATACGCGAATGGGCGCCCCCTCCCGGCCTTTTGCGCCTGCGCCCTTCGTATCGCTGGACAGGCAGGGACGTCTGTCCCACTGATGATGGAGGCAGTCGACGCGACACTCCGGTGTTATCCGAGGGGAAGCGGTCCTGACGAAACCAAAGTTCAGCCTTCGGCGCGGATGGATTGGTGCACCGGTCCGCGCAAGACGCCGACCGCGGGAATCCACGCAGCGATAACGCCGAGCGCGATGGCGATCGCGATGCCGCCCGCGACGATCTGAAGCGGCATTCCAAAGGCGAGGACCTCACCAAGCGCGGCGATACTTCCGCGCGCGATACCAAGAGATGCGGCTGCGACAATTGTTCCGACAATGCCGCCCGCAAGCGCGATAACGCCAGCCTCGATTGCGAGCGCGCATGCTATCTGTTCGCGACTGAAGCCGAGCGTCCGCAAAATCGAAAGCTCCTTGCGCCGCTCGCGCAGCGTCATCGCGGTGCCGTTGAGAACCGCAAGCGCTATCGAGAAAACCGCCACCAAGCCGATCAACTCGACGAGATTAATCACGGATTGAAATCGGACCAGGTATGTAATCAGGAAAGCCTTTTCGCTGTCGGTGCGCGTCTCGGCGGCCGAATTGTGAAACATCCCGTCGATTTCCGACGCGACCGTTCCCGTTGCGCTCGTCGTGGAGCATCGCACCCACATCATGTCGACGTGGGCGTCGTTGTGAAGCGCCTCTTCGAGATAGTCGCGCCGCATCATAAACACGCTCAAGTCGGGACCGTGATCGTACGTGCCGACGATCGTAAAGGTGAGCGTTACGGGATACAGCTGGCTGCGCAAAGTGACGTTCTGGCCGAGATGCCATCCGAAGCGATGCATCGTGGTGTCGCCGACGATCGCGCCGCTGCGTATTTTTCTGAAGGCTGCAACGGTTCGCCGGTCGAGTCCGTACTCAGGCCACAGCACATCGGGATTATCCGGGTCTAGCGCGATGGTCGGGAACTGATGATGCGGATCGTCGTAGACGCCCGCATACCAGACCATCCGGTTCACGGCGACCACGTCGGGAAGCTTGACGATTTTATCGTAATAGGCGGCCGGCAGCCCGAAGCGCATCGCAGTGCGATTCACTACGACAAGGCGCGGCGATTGATCAGCGATGTGGACAATCTTCTCTGAGATGTACGGAATCACCGCTACCGCGCAGAACACGATCGTGGCGCAAGCCACAGCGATCGTCATCAGCAGCGTGCGGCGCAGATTCCGGCGAAACAGATTCGCGACGGCCAGCGAAATCAGAGCAAGCATATTCGACAGCGATGCTGCCCATCGTTTCCTCCGGGCAAGTTCGATATCGAAACGCTATAGCAAACGTGACGCTGATTTGGCTAGTGTAAATCGACTATAAGATAACTTTTTGTTGTTTAGACATACCGACACTACGTCGGATGTGGCGTCAACGAACCGCGTAGATCCTCCCTTTCTCCGTTCCCACGTATAGAGTTTCATCCGGGCCGAATGCGGCGTGGAGGTTCGCGCCGAATGTCTTGGACGTCCATACCACCGCGCCAGACGGATCGACGAGCATCGCCAGTCCGTCAGCTTCGCCGACGAACACCTGATGGGTGGCAGCGGCGATAGATGACGGTCCCTGCTTCGACAACGGATCTGTCCAGGTCACGCGCCCGTTCGTATCGATTCCGCGAATCGCGTCCGATACCGCAAAAATCTCGCCGGCAGGTGTCGCTGCCGGTCCGGCCCATACGGGCGCACTCGTGTCGACGTGCCATCGTTCGCGCCCATCCGACAAATTGAGAGCATAGACGATGCCGCTCTTGGATCCGACGTAAACCGCGTCGCCAACGCTGGCGACGGCGCCGGAGAATCCCTGGTCGGGATGGAAATCCCATCGCGCCTCGCCGTCGGGCGAGATTGCGATCACGCCTGCTGCTTCGCTTGCTCCGACAAACGTGCCGTCATCGGCGACAACGGCTGCCGTGAGATCGGCGACGACCGGAGCTTTCCATTTTAGAGTCCCGCTGCTTGCGATCGCGACGAGCGAATCGCCCGATTGCACGTACACGAGACCATGCGACGCCGCCAATGGGCCGCGTCGCGATACGAGGTCGACGCTCAAAAGTATCGACCCGTCGGGCGCGAGTGCGATGAGATGGTTGTCGACGCTCTCGACGAATACCATTCCATCAGAAGCGACGGCTGCTTGCGCTCCCGCCGCGCGACGCTGCCATCGCTGATGCCCTGCGGAATCGAGGGCGTGCAACTCACCATCCACGGTTACGAAGTAAACGGCGCCGTCAGGGCCCGGCGTGATCGGACCGGCAAGGGGTGCGCCGGGATCGAACGTCCACTGGAGGACGCCGGCAGAGATCGTGTTTGACGCCGCCGAAGCTCCCATCGCCGAGGCCGCGGGAGTCGGAGTAGTGGACGGTATCGGAGTCGGGCACGCGCCACACGCTGGTGTCGGCGCTCCGGCGAAGACTGTTACCCCGACCGGAAGCGAGGCGACTCCCGCAGAGCTTGCCGCGACGCACGCACATC
>DASPQU010000210.1:0-8435 GCA_035624805.1 Binataceae bacterium (SeqCode)
AAAGAGCTGGTATCGTTTCGAGAAGTATTTTGCCTCGAAGCCGAAGACCGTCGGCGAGATGCTATCGGCGGGAGCGATACCCGAGGATGTTCGGTGGGACTACGGACACAAGTTTATTTCCTTAGATCCTGATCCAAAGAAGCAGGAGTAGCGGTAACGCTAGCATTCGAATTCGCTCGTTCAAAATACAATCGCTCGATTTCGCGTAGCAGGAGCCGATGCTGCAAATTCGCGCGCAACGTGCGGTGACACGGTAACTTAGAGTCACGAGGCCGCGGGTATCCCGCGCAACTGATTCATCGCATCGCGTCGACACGCGCGCACACCCTATCTACAAGTGCCCCGGACGATCCGGTATACGACGTGGGATCCAGCGCCTGAGTTATTTCCGCCTCGCTCAGGTGCGCTCGAACTTCGCGATCTTCCCGGGCAACGTCGGCGAGAGCGCGACCCCGTTCGATCGCGAGACCGCACACGCGTTCGACGATCCCGTGCGCACCCGCGCGACCGAGCGCAGCGGTGAGGCGGGTGGCGAGCGCTTCGGCCATGATCAGGCCGTGGTTGGATTCCAAATTGCGCCTCATCCGCTGTGCGTCAGGAACCATATTGTCGACGATTGATATGGTGCGCTCGAGCGCGCCCGCCGCCAGCACAAACATCTGTGGAAACGCGAGCGGCTCGCTCTGCCACGAGGAAGTCGATCTTTCGTGTTCCGGGATCATCGCGGCGAACATCATCGGCGCGAGCGCATGAACTCCGCGCACCGCCGCGAGAACGAACTCCGAAGCGATCGGATTTCGCTTCTGCGGCATCGTACTCGACGATCCGCGGCTCTCTTCGTGCTCCTCGGCGACTTCTCCGATCTCCGACTGGGAAAGCAGGATCACGTCGTTCGCGATTTTGCCGATACTTCCGCACACCATTGAAAGAACCGAGGCGATTTCGGCGAAGGCGGCGCGCGATACATGCCACGGCGTCGTCGGCGCGCCTAGATCGAGTTCGTGAGCGAGCGCCTCCATCACCTCGACGCCCTTTTCTCCGAGACTGGCGAGGGTTCCGGCGGCGCCGCCGAATTGGACGACCGCTACGCGAGCCATCGCCTGATCGATTCGATCAACGTGCGCGACGAGCGGCTCCGCCCAGATCGCGCATTTGTATCCAAAGGTTATCGGCACAGCGTGCTGCAGATGCGCGCGGCCCGCCATCGGCGTATCACGATACTGCCGTGCTCTGCGCGCCAGCGATTTCGCGATAACGATTACATCGCGGCGGACGATCGCCATCGCAGCGCGTATTTGCAGCACAGTTGCGGTATCGAGAACGTCCTGAGTCGTCGCGCCGAGATGCACGTAGCGCGCGGCATCTGCGCCCGCGCGCGCCGCGAGTTGCCTCGTCAATTCGACGACGGGGTATCCGACAAGCTGCGTGCTGCGCATAATTGCGACGACATCGAGATTCTCGACGCGCGCCGCGCTCGCGATAGCTTGTACTGCGGAAGATGGAATTATTCCCAGCCGGGCCTCGACGCGAGCGAGCGCGGCTTCAAAATCGAGCATGTGCTGCATCCACGCGCGATCGGAAAAGATCTCGCGTATCTCGGCTGTGCCGAAATTGGCGGCCTGAATCTGGGAATCAGTCGCGATCACTCAAGTCCTTGTCGACCGAGGCGAAAACGTTTTCAGAAATCGAAGAAAACGGTCTCGCGATCTCCTTGCAGCACGATATCGAAGTTGAAAACCCGCTTCGAGCCGGCTGTGGATTCACTGGCGATCAGCGTAGCGCGGCGATCTTCGGGCGCGGCGTTCAGCCATTCGTCAGAGCGATTCAGCGCCTCGTCCGGAAAATAAATCCGGGTATGCAGATGCTTGAGCAGGCCGCGCGCAAACAGAACAACTCCAATATGCGGCGCTTGCAAACCGCCGCCATTTCCGGGAACCGCGCCGGGCTTGACAGTCGCAAACCGAAATGCGCCGCTGTCGTCCGTGGCGCAGCGACCGAACCCGCGGAATGTCGGATCGATCCGCGCCTCGTGCGTATCATCGGGATGGTTGTAGCGACCGTACGAATTCGCCTGCCAGATTTCGATCATCGCGTCGGACACCGGCATTCCGTCGCCGTCGAGCACCCGACCGGTGATCGTGATTTTCTCTCCAGCAGTTTTCTCGGACGCGAGCTTGGTCCAGTCGTCTGAGACGAGAGCGCGATGAAAAAACGGGCCGATCGTCTGCGAACTCGTCGGGCGCGCCATCGTCATCCGAGCGCGGGGGTCGCCGTTCGACCCCGCATCACGAAATCGAATCGGTACCCAAGCGCATATTCCGGGACGGTCAGGTTGATATCGAACCTGGCGACAAGTCGTTCGCGCGCCTCGCGATCCGGGACACTGTTGAAAATCGGATCGAGCTCGAGCAGCGGATCGCCCGGGAAATACATCTGCGTGATGAGCCGGGTCGCCACGGCAGGCCCGAACAGGCTGAAATGGATGTGGCTCGGGCGCCATGCATTGTGATGATTTTTCCACGGATATGCGCCGGGCCTGATCGTCGCGAAGCGATATTCGCCGCTGTCGTTGGTGGCCATGCGGCCGACGCCGAGGAAATGCGGATCGAGGGGCGCATGATGCTGGTCGCCACGATGCGCGTATCGTCCGCAGGCGTTGGCCTGCCATATTTCGATTAGCGCGTTGGCGATCGAGCGTCCGTCTTCGTCGAGCACGCGGCCCGACACGATGATCCGCTCGCCGAGCGCGTCGCCGCCGTCGAATCGAGTCAGGTCGGTATCGCCGTCGCGGAGAAACTCGCGTTCTAGGCTCGGACCGGTTATCTCGGAAATCGATTGGGGCACGCGCACAGGCGGATGAAGCGGGGCGCGTTTGACGGTGCTCTCATACGCGGGAAACAGCCGCGGAGGATCAGTACCCTCGGGCGCGCGTCTGTATCCGGAACTCATTTGGAGTCCTTTGCGGCTTGTCCGAAAACTTCCTTCGCGATTCTGAACGCCGCGTTGGCCGCCGGCACGCCTGCGTAAATCGCAACCTGCATAAGAGCCTCGCGGACTTCGGCTGCCGTTGCGCCCGTGTTCGCCGAGGCGCGCAGATGAAGTCGAAGCTCCTCCTCGCGTCCGAGCGCTGCGAGCATCACGATGGTGAGCAGGCTGCGCGTGCGAGGGGCGAGACCCGGCCGCGTCCAGACTTTTCCCCACGCGTACTCAGTTATGAACTTTTGAAAGTCGAGGTCGAAGTCGCTCGTGCGTTCGAGCGCCCGATCAACATACTCGTCGCCGAGCACCCTGCGGCGCATCGCGATACCCGGCGGATCGAAATCGTCCCGCGCCATGCACTATCCCTAGATCGCCGGCGTCGCCGCCGCAACCACGTTCGATCGCGCTTAAATCACTTTTACTGAACCGCGCGGCTTGGCTCGGTCAGTGGAGATCGATCTTTACCGTTCCACGCCAGCTCGCGCTCGTACGGGAAATCTGCAAGATGCCGTTCGATCGCATCCTGAGTTCCCCAGTTCTCCGCGCGGGTCATGAGGTGCACAACCATCACACTGAACGGCAGGTAGATGAAGACGCTTGCCCACGCGATCTCGTAGGCGCCGATGATGAAGAGCATCGAGATCCCGAAAAGCACTATTCCGGCGTACAATCCCGGGCCGAGCAGCGCGCGCGACGGGATGTTGAGCATGAGGCCGGCGGGTTTGCCCGAATCGTGACGCATCCGTGCGTCGAGAAAAACAAAAATCAGGATTGTGATCGCGGCCGTGAAGTACCATCCAAGATAGTTGCTGATCGGCACGCCGAAATGCGGACCCGGCGGGTCATACCAGTGGATTTTTCCAAGAAACCATCGCTCGCCGAGCACGCTCAGCGGATCGACGACGAAATCGATCATCACCATGAACAGCGCCGCCATCAGCCACACGCGAGGCGAGCGGCGGATTTCGCGAGTGTCGAGGATGCGAAGGTCCGGGCCGCTCAAATATAGCGGCGACGAAACCAGCAATGCGAGCGTATAGCTTGCGAAGGCGAGAAACGTGAACGATAGCGAATCGAAAAACGGAACTCCGAAGATCCAAAGTTCGCGACCGCGCGTCGCATCGACGTAATGATATAGCCCGAATGGGAATCCGTTGGTAACCGACGACCATTCGCATCCGAGCGCGACCGCGTACGTGAGCATCGCGAAGAGAATCGTCGTGCGCACGCCGAAATTGGCGATCGAAGCGAAAGTGAACGTCGCGAGGAAAATGAATACGTAGGGTCGCAGCGCGATCGTCGAGAGCAGCAGTTCCATCGGGATCATGCGGCGGCGCGCGCGACGCCTCGTTCGCGGAAAAACTCGATCGCCTGCCTTAAGGCATCGTCAACCGAACCCGGCTCGTAGCCGAGCTCGCGCTGCGCTTTCGATGAATCGAACCACATCTTCTTGCGCGCCATCCGCACCTCCGTGAGGCTCGCACGCGGCGGGCGATGCGTCACGGCGCGGGCCAGCGCCTCGGCTCCCAGAGCGAATCCGAACGCGACGGCATACGGAAGCTTGACGCGCGGGGCGGCAAGTCCGGAGAGCGCGGCGAGTCGCCCAAGCATCTCCGCAAGCGTCAGATTTTCTCCCCCCAGAATGTATTTCTCGCCGATCTTCCCGTGCTGCGCGGCCAGGAGATGTCCCTGCGCAACGTGCTCGACATTGACGAGGTTGAGACCGGTATCGACGTAAGCGGGCATCCGGCGATTGAGGAAGTCGACGATGATTCGTCCCGTCGGCGTGGGCTTCAGATCGCGCGGGCCGATCGGCGTCGAGGGATTGACAATCACGATCGGCGCCCCCGAACGCGCAGCTTCTAAAGCGGCCTGTTCGGCGAGAAACTTCGATCGCTTGTACGGGCCAACCATCTCGTCGATCGACACCGGCGTATCCTCGGTGCCGATGCCGCCGTGCGGGATTCCGAGCGCACCCACCGTGCTGGTGTGTACGATTCGCACGACACCGGCTTCACGTGCGGCGGCGATGACGTTTTTCGTGCCCTCGACATTCGCCGCGTACATCGGACGCTCATCCTGCACCCACAATCGGTAGTCTGCCGCGACGTGGTAGACTTCGTCGCATCCTTTTGCGGCGGCTCGAATCGACTCGAAGTCGCGAAGGTCGCCGATCCAGGTTTCATGTTCGACGCCGCTGAGCGCAGTTACATCGGAGTCGCGGCGGACGAGAACGCGCACCTGATCGCCGCGCGCGACCAGCGCGCGGACCACGTGGCATCCCACGAATCCGTTTCCTCCCGTGACCAGCGCCGTTTTGGACATCGTGACTATCTGTTGCGATCCGTGTCTACGCAGCCGCCGAGATTCTTTCTGCATTTTGGCTGGCGACGACGGCGGCTGCGGTGCGTCCCGCGATTACTGCGCTCTCGATCGTCGCGGGCAGGCCGGTTTGAATCCAGTCGCCCGCCAAAAAAAGATTCGCGATCGGGGTGCGGACACCGGGACGCAATTGATACGTGTCCGGCGCGGGCGCCATCGTCGCGTTCTTTTCCTTGATTACAAGCGTGCGCAGGACTTTCGCGTCGCGAGATTGCGGAATCATCGCGTGCAGATCGTTCATCACGGTCGCCACGATCTGATCGTTGGGAAGATCGACCAGCTTGCGCGCGCCGCTAATGACGAAGCTTAGATACCCGGGATGGCGCTCGCCGCGCTGCTCAAAGATTTTCCCCTTGTTGAACAGCCATTGCGTGGCCGTGCCGATAAATCCGACGAACGCGGAGTCGGTCACTTCGCGGTCGAACCACGCGTGGATGCAGACGATCGGCGAGGTGTCGAGCCTCGAGAGTTTCGCGAAGAGCGGATCGTTGCGCAAGTTCGAATCGAGCATCCGCAGCAACCGATCAGGCTGCGTCGCGCAGATGAAGTTCCGCGCTTCGAGACGAGAGCCGTCGCGAAACCGGATCGCGCTTATGCGTCCGTTTTGGATCTCGAATGACTCGACCGTTTTGCGAAGCACGACGTCACCGCCGGTCTCCTGGATTACGCGCTGCGCGCCGGTGCAATACAAATCGCTCAGGCCGACGCGCGAGTAAACGAATGCCGAATCGGAGCGCCGCGCGAAGAACGCCCGCTTTAAGACTTCGGCAAGGAGCGCGGCGGATGACACCTGCGGTTCGTCGTTAAGCGTCGCGATTGAAAGCGGATACCAGAAGGACTCGCGCGCCCGCGTGCCTTGTCCAAGCACGTCCATCAACTCCGCCACCGTCATCCGTTGCAGACGCTCGGGCTGACGGCTGCGCATCGCGAGCATCCGTATTCCCGCTGTCATCACCCTCATCCGCTCCGCCATCGTGAGACGCTGATAGCGCAGCAGCGCGCCGCTCATATGCAGCGGACCGGGCATCCGCGCGGTGCGCAGCTTCGCGCTCGCGCCACTGCGGTCGAGCAGTTCGATCTCAAGGTCCTCGTGAAAAACCAGGTGCTTCGACGATCCGATGCGATTCAGAAAATCGAGAGTCTCACTGTAACAGCCCATCAGGACGTGCTGGCCGTTGTCGACGAAATCGCCACTCTCTTCGTCGACAAACGAGAACGCTCTGCCGCCGAGCGACGGCTTCGCCTCGATCACCGCGACTCGCAGTCCGCGATCGGCGAGAGCAACCGCGGCGCTAAGCCCGGCGAATCCGCCGCCCACTATGGCAGCGTCGATCATCGCGGTGGTCATCCTCTGAGCGCTGCGAAGCGGCTCGACGCCCACGCGCGTCCGACGAGATAGAGCTTGCGCGGCGCAGACAGGCTGAGACGCCGATCGAGGACGCGAAATCCGGACCGCACGATTTCGCCGAGCAACGCGCCGTAAATCAGGCGCATCGCCTCCGCCGTGAGCAGCGTCGTTCGATCCTCGGGCGGGAGGGCGTCCTGCGCTTGATGATAAAAATCCTGGGCGCGCGCCGCCTCGAACTCCATCAACTTGACGAAGTTTCCGCTGTAAACTCCGTGGAGGATTTCCTCTTCGCTCACCCCGAAGCGCTGCAGGTCTTCCAGCGGAAGATAGATGCGCCCGCGAGCGGCGTCCTCGCTCACGTCACGCAGGATATTGGTCAACTGAAATGCAAGGCCGAGCTTTTCCGCGTAGACCTTCGCCGCAGGATTCGTGTAGCCGAAAATCTCGATGCAAATAAGTCCGACCGCCGACGCGACGCGATAGCAATAGAGGCGCAGGTCCTCGAATGTCGCGTAACGCTTGCGATTCAAGTCCATCTCGACGCCGGCGATTATCTCCTCGAAATACTCACGAGGGATGTTGAAGCGCGTGATGCTGTCGGCGAGCGCCCGCGAAATCGGATGTGTTGGTTGACATGAATAAACACGCTCCAATTCGTCGCGCCAGCGGGCGAGGAGCGCCGCAGGATCGCGAACGGAATCGTCATCCGCGATGTCATCGATAAACCGACAGAACGCGTAGACAGCGTACAACGCGCGGCGACGCTCCCAATCGAGGAGCATGAAGGCGTAATAGAAATTCGACGAAGAGCGGCGCGTCGCCTCGGCGCAGCGCGCGTAATCGGAATCGAGACCCTCGTTCCCGATTCGTTCGGATACCGCCGCTTCGCCCACCTCAGCCTCCCACCCGGCCCGTCATCGCGTCCAGCGCGATACGGGCGTAATCGAGCTTGCGCAGCTTCGGTCTGCGCCGGAAAACGTCGTAATCGACGCGCTCGATCGCGCGCAGGATCGCAAGGCCGCCGCCGGCGAACATGATGATATCGCGCGAGAGCCCGCGGTCGACAATTCGACGAAGCTCCGCACCCTCGCGCAGCATCGCGCGCGCGGTCGCAATCTCATGCCGCATCAGATCGACGAATTTGGATGTTCTCTCACCGCGTGCAAGATCCTCGGACGTAACCCCGAATCGGAGCATATCGGCGCGCGGAAAATAGATACGCGCTTTGCCGAAATCGATCGCAACGTCCTGCCAGAAATTCGCAAGCTGCAGTCCGCTGCAAACCAGATCGGAAAGCCGCTGGCGCTCGGCGTCGCGATAGCCGAACAGGTACAGGACCAGCCGCCCGACCGGATTCGCGGAAAAGCGCGCGTAGCCGAGCAGGTCATCGAGCGTTTCGAAGCCGCGGAAATTTACGTCCGAACGGAACGCCACGAGAAGGTCCGCGAACGGCTCGCGCGGAATATCGTAGCGCCGGATCGTATCGAGCAGGGCGACGAAAACCGGATGGGTCGCGACACCCCGGTAGCATCGATCGAGCGCGTGCTCCCATTCGTCGAGCTTCGCGAGGTCGTGCTCTTCGTCCGCGAAATCGTCGGCCAAGCGCGCGTATGCGTAAATCGCATGCATGTGAGGGCGCATCTCGCGCGGCATCAGCCACGACGCGATCGTGAAATTCTCGTAGTGCGATTTCGCGAGATTCGTGCACCACGCGCGCGCCCGAGCG
>DASPQU010000211.1:0-2026 GCA_035624805.1 Binataceae bacterium (SeqCode)
GGCCGGTCGAGATACTCGAGCGCCTCCTCCATCAGCATCGCGCCGATCTCCGCGCCGACGCCGAGCGTCTTGTAGCTCTCTTCCGCGACCACGATCTTACCGGTCTTCTTGACGGAATCGATTATCGACTTGCGATCGAACGGCACCAGCGTGCGAGGATCGATCACCTCGACGTTGTGGCCTTCCTTCGCGAGGCGCTCTGCAACCTTCAGCGCCTTGGGGACCATCGCGGAGATGGCGACCAGCGTGAGCGCGTCGCCCTCGCGCGCGATCGAGGCCTTGCCGAACGGAACGAGATAGTCGCCGTCTTCAGGCACTTCGCCCTTGGTTGCGTAAAGCATCTTGTGCTCGAAGTACAGGACCGGATTGTCGTCGCGAATCGCGGTTTTCAGGAGTCCCTTTGCGTCGGCAGGATTCGACGGCGACGCGATCTTCAGCCCCGGCGAGTGCATAAAAAACGCCTCGGGACATGCGCCGTGCTCGGGTCCCGTTCCGGTTGCGCCGGACGGGCACCGCACGACCATCGGAATCTTGTACGCGCCGCCGTGTCCGTAGCGCCACATCCCGGCCTTGAGCACGACCTCGTCGCACGCGGTGAAAAGGAAATCGGCGAACTGAAGTTCAACCACGGGACGAAGCCCCGTGAGAGCCGCTCCGACTCCGCCTCCGACCAGCGCATTTTCGGATATCGGCGTGTCGAAGACGCGCTGGTCGCCGAACTCGTCCTTGAGCCCATAGGTGATACGGAAGATGCCGCCGAAGTTGGCGACGTCTTCGCCGTAGAGGATGACTGATTTGTCGCGCCGCATCTCTTCGACCAGCGCTTCTTTGATTGCCTCAGCGTAAGTGATTGTTCGCATCGCAGTCTCTCGATTTCGCGGATATGGCCGATTTGTTCAGGCGAATACGTCTTCGAGCGCGGTTTCGGGTGCAGGGAACGGCTGCTTGAGCATGAAATCGACGGCCTTGTCGATTCGCGCCTTAACGTCAGCCTCGAACTCGGACTTCATCTTTTCGGTGAGGATTTTTTCGCCTATCAACTTCTGCTCGTAGCGAGGCAGCGGATCGCGACGCCAATGCTTCTCTACCTCCTCGCGCGAGCGATAGTTCTCGGGATCTCCCACCCAGTGGCCCCATAGCCTGTACGTCTTGCCCTCGAGCAGCGATGGGCCTTCGCCGCGACGGGCGCGAGCTACGGCGTCGCGCACGGCATCGTAGACGGCTTCGGGATCGTTGCCGTCGACCGTAACGCCAGGAACGTTGTATCCGGCCGCGCGCGCCGAGATGTCTTTGACAGCTGTGGATCGCTCCGTCGGCATCGAGACCGCCCATCCGTTGTTCTCGCAAAAGAACACGACGGGGAGCTTTCGCACCGCGCAGAAGTTGAGTGACTCGTGGAACGTGCCGCGGTTCGAGGTTCCATCGCCGAAGAAGCACAGCACGACCTGATCGCCGCCTCTGACTCTGATCGACAGCCCTGCGCCGGTCGCGATCGGGAAGCATCCTCCCAGCGTTCCGCTTTCTCCCAACACGCCCAGCTTGGGATACACGACGCGCATCACGCCTCCCTTGCCGCGATTGGTGCCGCCCTCGCGTCCGGCGAGATCGCACAGGATCGCCTCGAGCGGGATTCCGCGCGCGACCCAGTAGGCGACGCCCCGATGGGCGTACATCAGGTAGTCGTCGGGCCGCAGGTTCGCGATTGCCGCGACCTGCAGGGCTTCCTGTCCGACGCCGGCGTGCATGAAGCCGCCGACGCGTCCGGCTTTGATCAATTCGGCGATCCGCTCTTCGAGCCTGCGGCTCAGCAGAATCGTTTTGTACATTTCGAGTTTCAACTTCTGATCCATGTTCGTGATCCTCGGGTTGTGACCTCGCAGAAACGCTCCGGCGCACAAAGCTAATCGAAAATCTTGATTTACCACAAACCGGACGTAACGGTGGGTTGGACTTTTTGAAGCGTCGTCGGCGAAAATGCACCGATATCGCCAGACCGAGGTCACGCTCATGAGTGCAGGCAAAATCT